>JBATYB010000025.1:0-1611 GCA_049673825.1 Methylocella sp.
GAACGCCGATCATCGAAGCAACTCAACGAAACGTTCGAGGGAGATCTCGAAGCGCTGCCGGCGGACGTCTGGCAGAGAGACAATCTCGTAGTCGTGCTGACGATTACGCAAAACCAGATTTTGGGGCTGGTTCGCTTCTTGCGCGCTAGGCCGCGCGACGGGCTTCCCCGCGTCGTCTGCCAATTGATGCTCCCGCCTAGCTTTGTGTCGTGGGGGGCAGTTTCGACGCATGGGGAAAAATTCTACCGCGAGGCCTTCAAGCTGGCGGCGCCGCTGATCGGCCGCTCTCTCTTCTTTACCGTGGACAGCGAAGCCATGCGGACACTGTATCGCAAGGACTTTGGCCTCGAGACCGACATTTTGCCGATCCCTTTTGACGCCTCGGGACCAGAACGAACAATGGATGGCCCTGTTCGCGTGGGATTCTTCGGTGATTCGAGATACGATAAGGGTTTTCAGCTCTTGCCCAGGGCGATCGAGCTTTGCCGGCGTGACGGGCTCGATGCCGAGTTCATCGTCCAGATTCATAATAGCGGCTGGACACAATGCACGATCGACGCGGAAGCCGCCTTGCGCGCGTTGAAAGGTGTGCGCCTCCTGGAAGGGGTACTTTCAAGCGAGGACTACGCCGCCTGGACCGGCCGGACGGACGTGATGTTGCTGCCCCATGATCCGGTTTTCTTTGGAGCCATGCGAGCCTCAGGCATTTTTACCGAATCGGTTGCCGCCGGACGTCCCGTCGTCGCATCGAAAGGCACGTTTGCCGGAACCAGCGTCGAGAACAATCAAGTGGAAGGCGAGGTTTTCGCGCCGCACACAAGCGAGGCGCTGGCCGCCGCCATCACCCGGCTCATGCCGCGTCTTCCGGCTTGCAAGGCGCGCGCGGCGGAGCGCGCCCAGGATTTCGCGCGCAGCCATAGCCCCGGCGCATATGTCGACGTGCTTTTGGCGCATGCAAAGACTTGATTGATTCAGGCGTCGTGGCGTCCGGAGCGGCGCATATCTTTGGGCATGACAAAAATCTGGGGATAACGATTTGAGCGGAGCTTTTGCCGGCGCCGCAACGTTCATGCTCAATCTTCCGCGCCGGTTCTCGCCGTAAATTCCCGTCCCTGGTCCGATAAGGAGACACGAAAGCAATGAAGATCGCCGGTGCCTGCGTTCCGATCCTTGCCGCGTCCCTGGCCGTGGCGGGCACCAACGATTACCCCACCGAGGCGCGCGCCGACTATGTCTTCGTCTGCATGAAGACCAATGGCGAAACCCCCGATATGCTGCGGCGCTGTTCCTGTTCGATCGATGTCATCGCCTCGTTGCTGCCCTACGACCGTTATGTGGCCGCGCAAACCGTGGCGAGCCTGAATCAGGCGCAGGGTCAGATCGGGACCATGTTTCGTGCGAGCGAACAGTTGAAGGCCATGCTGGCCGATTTGCGCCGGGCTGAGGCCGAGGCCGAAATCCGCTGTTTCTAGGGAATGCGGCGCGATAGCGCTTCGCAAGCTCCCCAAACCTCAGTTTCTCCCCGTGAACAACCGATCGAGACACGACAGCTAGGGTTCGGACTCAAATAAATCATAGCCAATAGGCGAAAGTAGCCACAAGGCAGAGGGC
>JBATYB010000026.1:0-10099 GCA_049673825.1 Methylocella sp.
CCCTCTGACGGAAAGGCGCGGCGCGGCTTGCGTTCCGATCGCGGCGGAGGTCGCGCGTTTCTGGATCAGCCGGCTGCATGGCCCGGAGGCGGACGAGTGGGCGCTCCTGCGCTGTCTCGCCATTGCCGCGCAAAAATTGAGCGACGGCGACGAGGCGGGCGCGCAGCAGGCGCTCGACGCGAGCGGGCCGACCCGGCTTTCGAGCGATGGTATGGCGCTCATGCGCGCCGTCGCGAGTCAGTTTGGGGTTGGCCCGCTCGATCTGCCCTGGGCGGAAGGGCCAAGACTTTGGCGCGCGGAAGACATCGAAGCGCATCTGCCTTTGTTCAAGGAGTACGCGCCAACTGCGGTATTGCTCGCGAAGGCAGGAGCCTGGGACGAATCGAAACATCCGCGCTGGCCTGCAGGATCGGGAGATCATCAAGGCGGGCGGTTTCAATCGGCCGGGGCTGGTGACGAAGGTCAGCCTGCGGCGGCCGGCGTCGGCCATAATTCCGGGCCGCCGCTCCAAGAGCCGCCGGAAATTCCGAAGGAGGCCCCACGCACCGAACCGCTGCGCAATGCCTTTGCCAAGCTTGCCGCGAGGTGGGCGGCGCGAGCCTTGGCCAACGCCGAATTTGGGCCTTACGGAGAGTATCTGACCGCCTTGGAAGCGGCCGCGGAAGCCGCCCTATGACTTTACGACAAAATTCCACTTATCAAGGCCTACCTCGATGGGCCAAAGTCGCTCGAAGAGCTGCAAAGGGATGTTGGAAAGCCCCGGAAAGGGTATGACGTTCACCATTTTGTGGAGCAGACGCCCGCGCGTGATCATAAGGAAATCCCGGATGCTCTGATCGATGGGCCAGACAATCTCGTCTCCATCCCCAGACTGAAGCATTGGGAAATTACCGGCTGGTTTATGTCGCCGAGCAAAGAATTTGATGGCCTCTCCCCCCGTGAGTATCTCAAGGACAAAAATTGGGACGTGAGATGGAAAGTCGGCCTTGGTGCGCTCAGAAGGTTTAAGGTATTGACGCCATGAGGCATACCAGCGTCCAATCCATGACCAATGATCAGCTTGTCGATCGCTTTGCTGAGATTGGTATCGCTCAGGACGAAGCTCTCCTTTATGATGAACACAAAGAATTCAGGCGCCTTTACAGCCAAATGGACGAGGTAGACAAAGAACTCCGAGCGCGAGGAATGAAAGCCAGAATCGCACTAGTCCGACTTTTCGATCATCCCAATATGCAAGTTCGATTGCAAGCAGCAAAGTGGAGCCTCGGGGTCGTGCCAGAATCTGCTCGACGGGTGATTGAAGCTATCAGTGAATCTAACTGGTTTCCGCAGGCTGGCGAGGCTGGTATGACCCTTGACTTTCTCGACGACGGTACGTTCAGGCCGGATTAATGATAATGACAGCCCTGGCCCGACTAAAACCGGGCGCCCAAAGTCACCCGATGCGAGCGGGTAAAGCCAGCTTTCCAGCGATGCTGTGGCGCTGACCTGCGGGAGAGTTTGTCGTCGCCTTGGAAGCGGCGGCGGAAACCGCCTTATAGCTTCACGATAACCTTGCACTTATCAAAGCCTACCTTGACGGCCCCAAATCCCTCGACGAGCTGCAAAGCGATGTGGGAACGAAAAAGAAAGGGTATGATGTTCACCATATCGTGGAGCAGACTGCGGCCGACCGCGAGGGTTACTCTGAAGCGAAGATCGATGGGCCAGAAAATCTCGTCAGCATCCCGAGATTGAAGCATTGGGAAATTACGGCGTGGTTTATGAGAGGAAAAAATAAGGATTATGATTATCTTTCACCGTGTGCGTATCTTCAAGGAAAGAGCTGGGAAGAGAGGCGGAAAGTCGGCCCTGATGCGCTCAAAAGGTTCAAGGTGTTGAAACCATGAGGCAATCCGATCTTAAATCCATGACGGTTGACCAACTGGTCGGTCGCTTTGCTGAGATCGGCATCGCGCAGGATCAGGCGGAGCTCATGGGCGAAATCAGGAAATTCAACAAGCTCTTTGACCAAATGCATGCAGTGGACATCGAACTGCGTGCACGAAGTACCCAAGCACGACTAGCATTGCTGCGACTCTTTGATCATGAGAATATTCAGGTCCGATTGCAGGCAGCCAAGTGGAGTCTGGGGGTCGCTCCCGATGCAGCTCGGCAAGTAATCGAAGCCATTAGTGAATCAAATTGGTTTCCGCAAGCCGGCGAGGCGGGAATGACATTGTCGAACCTCGATTCAGGCATTTTCAAACCAGATTGAATTAGGGACCTCCTGTTGCCTCTGATGGCTCTCGCCAATTGACGGCGCGGGTGCCGCGCGGCAGGAAAGTACGACGTTCACCGTATAGTGGAACAGACGCCCGCGCGAGACGATAAAAAAATCCCGGATGCTCTGATCGATGAGCCGGACAATCTCGTCTCCATCCCGAGATTGAAGCATTGGGAAATTACCGGCTGGTTCATGAGGGGCAACAACGACGATTATGGCGGTCTTTCGCCGCGCGAATATCTTAGGGGCAAAAGTTGGGACGAGAGGCGGAGAGTTGGCTTGGATGCCCTTATTGACGCCGGGGTATTGAAACCATGAAGCCTGTGGGGCTCGAAAAGCTAACTGTTGATCAGTTGGTGGAGCGATTCGCTGAGATCGGCATCGCACAGGATACAGCTGAACTGATGGGCGAGATTGGCAAATTTAATAAGCTGTACCGGGAAATGAAAGAGGTGGACACTGAACTTCGTGCACGCGGCGAAGGTGCCCGCCGCGCCCTGCTGCGACTCTATAGTCGTCCGAACATGCAGGTGCGATTGCAAGCGGCAAAAAAGACGCTTGCCGTTGCGCCAGACGCAGCTCGGCGTGTGATCGAGGAAATCAAGAAGTCGCAATGGTTTTTTCAAGCGGGTGAAGCCGGTATGACGCCGCGCAATCTGGATTCAGGCATTTTCAAGCCGGATTGAGGCTAACGGTTCCAATGAGCCGCGAGGTGGCTGGCGCGCGCGTTGGCGGCCGGTGCTTTTGGACTTGAGGGAGAGTTTGTCGTCGCGTTGGACGCGGCGGCGGAAATCGCCGCGTGGCTTTACGATAAATATCCGCTTATCAAAGTCTATCTCGACGGTCCGAAGTCGCTCGAAGAGCTGCAAAGCGATGTGGGAAAGCCTGGGAAAGGGTACGACGTTCACCATATTTTGGAGCAGACGCCCGCGCGGGATCATAAAATCCCGGATGCTCTGATCGATGGGCCTGACACTCTCGTCAGCATCCCCAGATTGAAGCATTGGGAAATTACGGGATGGTTTATGAGAGGCAGCAACGACGATTATGGTGGTCTTTCGCCGCGCGAATATCTGCGTGACGAAGATTGGGATGAACGGCGTAAGGTTGGCATTGATGCGCTCACAAGGTTCAAGGTGTTGAAGCCATGAGGCAAATCAACCTCAAAGCCATGACGGTCGATGAGCTTGTCGATCGCTTCGCTGAGATCGGCATCGCGCAGGATACAGTTGAATTGATGGGCGAGATTAGCGAATTTAATAAGCTATACTGGCAAATGAAAGACGTGGACATTGAGCTTCGTGCACGCGGCGAAGACGCGCGCCGCGTGCTTCTGCGACTCTAGAGTCATCCAAACATGCAGGTGCGATTGCAAGCGGCAACAAGGACACTTGCCGCCGCACCTCATGCAGCTCGGCCGGTGATAGAATCGATCAGCGAATCAAATTGGTTTCCACAGGCAGGCGAAGCGGGAATGACGCTTTGGAATCTCGACACAGGTGCTTTTAAGCCGGATTGAGGCCACGTTCTGAATCCCAAGAGGCACGCTGGTCTTGAAGTGAGCTGCGGAGGCGAGTTCCGGAGGCCCGGCTGGGGCTACTTCGACTTTTTCGATCTCCCTATTATGCAGGACCGTTTAGAGCCGGCAAAACGGAGTCTTGGGGTCGCGCCAGAGGCAGCTCGGCAAGTAATCGACTCCACCAGTGAATCAAAGGGGTTTTTGCAAGCCGGCGACGCGGGAGCGGCGGCGTTCGCCGGCGAGCATCGCAAGCCGCGGCACATAAAGGAGTCCTGGCGGCTCTCGCGGAGGGCCCGATCCGTTCGCGCAAAGATCTTCGCTCTTCGTCGCCAGGGGGATTCTCCCACGCGAGTGCCGCCGATTATGTAAGATTGCGCAATTCGACATGGCGCGGGGGTGTTGACATGCAAGCGATTGTGAGCGCTATATGCGCGCGTGCCGGGCACGAACTGCGTGCCTGCCTCCTCTCCAATTCCCGTTTTCGATGTTGGGCCGCGCGCAGGTGACGGCGCGGGCGCCGCGCTGCGAGAAAGCCGCTGCGTCCTTTGGGGCTATACAACGAAGGGCATCTTGACCATCAACGAGGCGCGCGCCGCGCTTGGCCGGGCGCCACTGGCGGAAGCTTCGGCGAATAGGCCGATGACGCTGACCAACGCGGGCTTTGTCGCGCTGCCGGAATAAGAGTCTGTCTCGAAAGCTTGCATGGAACCCAAGCCCTCACCCTGAGGAAGCCCGAAGGGCGGTCTCGTCCTTCGATAAACTCAGCGATGAGCGGGCGAGGGGCCTAGGCAGCCGCGCCGCGGCACGTCCTTCGAGACGCCCACTATGTGGGCTCCTCAGGACGAGGGCGAGGCTTTTGAATTCCCCGTTTTCTGGGTTTTTGCATGCACGCTCTTGTCTTTGGCAAGGCGCGGGTGGCCGCGCGCACGCTGGTTGCGCGGGCAGGCGGCGTCTTTATGTGGCCGGGGATCGCCCTGACGGAAAGGCGAGGCGCGGCCTGCGTTCCGATCGCGGCGGATATCGCGCGTTTCTGGATCAGCCGGCTGCATGGTTCGGAGGCGGATTATTGGGCGGTTCCGCGCTGTCTCGGCATTGCCCGCGCAAAAATTGAGCGAGGCCGACGAGGCGGGCGCGCAACGGGCGCTCGACGCGAGCGGGCCGACCCGGCTTTCATGCGATGGCGTGGTGCTCATGCGCGCCGTCGCCGGTTCGCTTGGGATTGGCCCGCTCGATCTGCCCTGGGCGGAAGGGCCGAGGCTGTGGCGCGCGGAAGACATCGAAGCGCATCTGCCTTTGTTCAAGGATTATGCGCCTGCGGCGGGATTGCTCGCGAAGGCGGGGGCCTGGGACGAATCGAAACATCCGCGCTGGCCGGCAGGATCGGAAGATCATCAAGGCGGGCGGTTCCAGGGCGGCGAGGGCGGGGCAGTCGGCGAAGGCCGGTCCGCGGCGAAGCAGCCAACACCGCCGCTGCCGCCGCCTGGTCCACCTGGCCTAGCTCTCGGTTCCGCCGCGGCAAATGTGAATCCTACCAACGATGGCGACAACTGCGGGAAGATCATAGATGCGGTTGCGCGGCTGCGCGGGACCGATCCGAACGCCACTGCGCCAGCCAGGAAGGACGGCACTTGGCCGGACATCGAGCTGCGCTTCAACACAAAGATCCAATGGGGCCGAAGCCTTGACGTGCCTTTCGGGATATTGCAGCTGGAGGTGACGGCGCCATTGGCGTTCTCGGCAAAGGCTCTCATGTCGTGATAATAGCGAATGATCACGGCACCGTTGGTATTGTCGAAGGACAGGATTGGGGAGAGGGGCGGCGCCCAGGCGTAATCACTGATCCGAAAAAGGCGAGGATTCGCTACAGCCCAGACGGCGGCAGCACTTTCGGTTTCGGCCTCCTGCCGCGAGAGAAATGACACGCATGCGATATTATTTCATTGTTTTTCTCGCGACGTTATATTCCGTGATACTGCTTCAGGAGTGCTACGCGATGCACAATATTACTTTGAAACAGGCACAAGAAATTGCGCAACGTGAACTCGATCGAGAGAATCCACGGTATCGGTTCACTCTTGTGCCGGGCGATGTTCAAGAATTTAGTTTCGGGTGGGTCTTTGGATTTGCACCGAAAAAATTCATTGAGAGCCATGACATAAACGATATGGTGCCTGGATCCAGTTCGATGGTTGTCGAACGCGATGGGACGCCCAAGTTCCTGCCTTCGTCGCCCCCCAGCCAAGCGATAGCCGAGTTTGCTCGTCAATGGCGAGCGCGCCACCATTGATCGAAACGGCTTCATACCGATTTGGCGGAAGGTAACGTAGCTGCGATCTTTATGAAGCGACAATAGCTGTCTGGCTCCAAGGCTGACCCGGCTTTCGCCCGATGGCCTGGCGCTCATGCGCGCCATCGCGAGTCAGCTTGGGGTTGGCCCGCTCGATTTGCCCTGGGCGGAGGGGCCAAGACTTTGGCGCGCGGAAGACATCGCGGCGCATCTGCCTTTGTTCAAGGACTACGCGCCTGCGGCGGGCCTGCTCGCCAAGGCGGTGTTGAAGGCGACTCGTTGTGGGGGTGGACTGCGCGCGATCCTTGGGGAAGGCAACCGCGCGTCTCGCGATACAATTGCAATAAGCATCCCCCGGCACCCGGGATCACCCGCGATCCCATGGTTGGCGCATGGCAACCTGCGTCTCGCGCCTCATACACACCTTTGCGACCGGTGCTGCGCTTCGCCCGCAAAATGCCGGCGGCAGGCGATCGCGCTCTCGGCGAACCTATTCGCCGGCGGATTGAACACCTAGGGATCTCGCGTCCCCGCTCTCGATCCTTTCTCAATGCAAGGAGCATTCATGGCCGCGCTGCGCATGTTCATTCCGATTACCAAGGTCGACGCGGCGCGCCGCCTCGTCTATGGCCTCGCGACCGCCGAGACGGAAGATCGCGCGGGGGAGATTTGCGATTATGCCTCGA
Source organism: Methylocella sp. (assembly GCA_049673825.1). Lineage (GTDB taxonomy): Bacteria > Pseudomonadota > Alphaproteobacteria > Rhizobiales > Beijerinckiaceae > Methylocapsa. The sequence goes on from JBATYB010000026.1 coordinate 6,759, forward strand.
CCAAGCCGCTCTATGAAAAATGGTCAAAGGAGATCGCGAGATCCACCCGCGGCAAGTCCCTCGGCAATCTCCGCGCCATGCATGGGCCTGTCGCGGCGGGGAAAGTGACGGCCATCACGTTCAACGACCTGGGAAAGCAGATCGAGATCTGCGCCAAGGTCGTCGATGACGCCGAATGGGCAAAGGTCCTGGAGGGCGTCTATACCGGCTTCTCGCAAGGCGGAGCCTACGAGAGACGGTGGACGGACGCGGAAGGGCTCACCCGCTACACCGCTGCGCCGAACGAAATTTCGCTCGTCGATTTGCCGTGCTTGCCGCAAGCGACCTTTGAAATGATCAAGGCCGATGGAACAAGCGAGCGGCGGCGCTTCGGCAAGGGGATGGACAACGTCGCGCGGCTGGCGAACCTCATCGAGGAATTGGACTGGTTGCAAAATGCCTCGGCATCCGAGGAAATGACCGAGCAGGACGATTCCGGGGTGCCCGGCGAATTGCGCGATCTCGTCGCACGCGCCTCGGCTATTTTGCGAACCATGGTGAGCGAGGAAACCGCGGAACTCGCGCAAGACGGCGCTTCGCAACCGCCGATGACGATGTTTGCCGCGCCTCTAAAAGCCGCGCCTCTTATCAAAATCGGCGCCCGGAACAACGAAAAGGATCAAGCCAGGATCCAGCACGTTCACGATACCTCGGTTGAACTTGGAGCCGTCTGCGAAACGCAAAAAGTCATGCGAGGCGGTTTGGAAAAACGCTTCGATGTGCTTGCCGAGGCGATTGCCGATGTGCTGCGGCGCGTGAAGAACATCGAGGAGCAACCCTTGCCTCTGCCGCTCTTGGGCCAACGGCGAGCGATCTCAAAAGCCGACGATGCGGGCGGCAATGCTCTTGATGACGGCGGCATCGAGAAGCTGCTTGCGAACCCCGATGCCCTGTCGATTCTCGCCATCAAATTGGCGCAGCGCAACGGCCGTTCGCAGCTTCGATGAGCGTCTTGCTCGGGCGCCACGCTTGAATGCCGGAACGCCCAACTTTTGACGATAGGCTAACGCGCGCGCGATCCTCGAGATTTTCCCGTCTCGAAGCGGAGCGGTCCGTCGCGCCAAAAGGCGCTCTCCCGAATAAAAGTGTTTTCCACGAAAATCCCTTCAAACTTTCCTGCGGCTAGGAGCAAGACATGACTATGGAGACCGATGTTCGGAACGTTCTGGACGGGATTAAGACCGCGCAGCAAAAGCCGCTCAGCGATCCCCGGTTCCAGAACCGCATTGGGCTTGAAAAGGCCGGCACGTTCTCGGAAAGCGCGAGTGCCACCTCCGGGCTTACCTTCTACGATCTGGAACTTGGCGCGAAATTTCTTTATCCGGTTCTAACGCCCTTGCGCAACATGATTCCCCGGGTTTCGGGCAAAGGCGGCATTCAGGCGGCGTGGCGCGCGATCACCGCGATCAATACCACCGGCTTGCGCTTCGGAGTTTCTTCGGCAAATCGAGGCGGGGTGCTTGCGGTCGCGACGCATGATTATACCGCGACCTATAAGGGCATCGGCGTCGAGACGAGTGTCGATTTCGAAGCGCAATATGCCGGGCAGGGCTTCGACGATGTCCGCGCCGTCGGCGCCAAGACAGGCCTCGAGGCCCTCATGCTCGGCGAAGAGGCAATGATTCTTGGCGGCTGCACGTCGACGGCGCTCGGTACCACGCCGTTGCCGACGATCGCGCAATCGGCCACGGGCGGCACCCTTGCCGCGCAGACGTGGTCCGTAATTTGCGCCGCGTTGACGCTCGACGGTCTTATGAATGGAAGCATCGCGGGCGGCGTGCAAGGGTCGATCACGCGCACGAACGCCGACTTATCGGTAGATACCTTCGGCGGCGGCGTGGCGAAGCAGAGCACGAACGTGACCGTCGTCACGACGGGCACGACAAGCTCCATCACCGCGAGCGTTACGCCGGTCTCCGGTGCGCTGGGCTATGCCTGGTTTTGGGGTGCGGCGGGTTCCGAGGTGCTCGGCGCGATCACGACGATTAATTCGGTGGTGATCACCGCAGCGGCCTTGGGGGCGCAGACGGCACTTTCACTCGGAACCGCGGACAACTCCACGAATGCGCTTGCGTTCGATGGGCTCATCTATCAGGCGCGCGTCCCTGGCTCTGGGTCTTACGTTTCCGCGATGGCGTCCGGAAGCGCCGGAATTGGCACGCCGCTGACTTCGGACAGCGCGGGCGGCATCGTCGAGATCGATGTCGCTCTAAAGTCCATGTGGGATAATTACCGGCTATCTCCCGACACGATGTGGGTCAATTCCCAGGAGGCCTTGAACATTTCACATAAGATCCTGTCGGGCTCGCAGACCGCCGCGCAGCGGTTCGTTTTCGAGTCGTCGCAGAACTTGGTTGGCGGCGGCATCATGGTGCGCACTTATTTGAACCGGTTCTCGATGCAGGGCGGCAGCGTAATCGATATTAAGGTGCATCCGAACATGCCGGCGGGCACCATCCTCATGACGACGAAGGTGTTGCCCTATCCGCTTGCCGGTGTTGGCAACGTCGTTCAGATCCGGACGCGCCAGGATTATTACCAAATCGAGTGGCCGCTTCGTACCCGCAAATATGAATACGGGGTTTATGCCGACGAAGTTCTGCAAAACTATTTTCCGCCGTCGTTGGCATTGATCACGAATATCGGCAACGGCTGAGCATCATGCGTGCGGCATCTATCCCGCCGCGCGCATGATCCGGGATTTCACGGAGATAAGGCGATGACGAATTCCGCTGCGCAACTCGACACGCTAGGGCCGGCGCCTGTTTTGATCAAGAACGCTGCCGGGACACTATTCGGGTATGACGTTGGCAGCTCGGATGGCAGCCCGGCAATGGTTCTTCTCTACGACAAAGCGACGGCGCCGGTTTACGGCAAGGATACACCGCTTGTGAGGATTCTATTGTCGCCGCACGGGCAGTCGGCGCGCACGTCGGCAACGGGAGTTGCTTTCGCGAATGGCCTTTATCTGCTTGTCGCGACCCTGCATGGCACACAGCAAGGTAACGTTAGCGGGCATATCGAATTCAGTTAGGATCAGGGCTCTTTGCAGATGGTCAAATTGCGTGCCCCAGACGGCATTTCCTCGATTGTTCATGATGGCGTCGAGGTCCCAATCGGGGATGACCGGTCCGTTGAGGTAGACGACCTTTCCGCCGAGGTGTTTAAGGTGCATGGATTCCGTCCATCGAACGGCGGCAAGAACGCCGTGCCAATCGATGCCGAGCCCCAGTCGAACACGGTCTTGCATTTGCTTCAGCACCCCCGGCGCCCCCTCGACGTCCTTCCTGCCGAAGGCCTCC
>JBATYB010000027.1:0-7319 GCA_049673825.1 Methylocella sp.
CCTTCCAGCATCTCTACAACCACTTCAGGCCGCATGGCGCTCTCGACGGCAAAACCCCAAACCAGTATCTTCAAATCTGCCGAGACCGGAATGCCTCTCCGTCTCATATGTGCTGAGCCCGGACAGCGTATTGCATCTAGTGCCGCCATTTGCTAATGCTGCCCCGATTGCATCCGCGCTATATGGATAGCTCGTTATCCCGAGTTGGATTGCCGATGATCGAACCCAAATTGACGCGAGATGCGGCTGACCCCCCGGGCCATCCCCGCAAGGCGAGCTTTTTGCGGCGGAAGTTGCCTTACGTCGCCGTGCTCACGCTGGCAGTTGCCGGCGTGGCCTTTATCAACATTTCGCATCAACCTATTCCTGGCTTCTGGGAGTTTTTGGCTATTGCGATCGGAGTTGTCTGCGTCGCCACGGCATGGCCTAACGTTGACGACAGGAAAGCTCGCTTTCGGTTGATGTGGACGCAAGCGCTCCACTGGGCGACTTTTTTGGTCATGATGAACATCGTGCTATTGCCCCACGTTCAACGCATGGTGCCTGCGCCTGCCAACAGTCTGGTTCTTTTGATGTTGCTTGCACTCGGCACTTTTCTCGCCGGAATAAATCTCCTATCCGCGCAAATCTGCTTTCTCGGCCTCGCCATGGCACTTTTTGTGCCGGCGATCGCTTGGCTCAAACAGGCCGCACTATTTTTACTCTTGGCAGCTGTCCTTCTCATCGGGCTTGGCATCACCTTCTGGCCTCGCCGGGACAAAAAGTATACCGCGTGATCGTCCGAGAGCGGAGAACCGTTGAACCGGTCTCGCGAGCATCGAGCGGCCAAATGCGCCAAGCCGCGTCGTGCGCCCATCTCCCATATCAGCTACCGGTTTCCGCCCGATCGTCCCCTTCGTCATGGCGCTGTCATCTCGGCGAGTTTTACTTGTCAATAGAGGCGGTTCGTCGCCGGCCGGCGGCTTGAAACGGCGCGGACGGCGACCTATGTTGCTCCCCCGGTCCGGCTCGTGCGCGAAGGGAGTTGCTCAAATGTCCGATCTCGTCGTCATTGTCTATCCGACCCTGGAAAAGGCCGAGGAGGTGCGAACGCGCCTGTTCGAGCTGCAGAAAGAATATCTGATCAAGCTCGGGGACGCGGTCATCGCCACCAAATCCACCGATGGTCAGATCCAATTGCACCAGGTCGTCAACACAACGGCGTCCGGTGCCGTTTCGGGCAGTTTCTGGGGCTTGCTGATCGGGGTGCTTTTTCTCAATCCGCTTCTCGGCGCTGCTTTAGGAGCGGCGGGCGGCGCGCTGGGCGGCGCGCTGACGGACTTCGGCATCAATGACCCGTTCATGAAGCAACTCGCCGAAAGCATCCATCCCGGTGACGCCGCCCTGTTTGTGCTCATCAAGGAAATGACGGCGGACAAGGTGATCGAGCAGATCAAGCACTATGGCGGCGTCGTGCTGAAGACGTCCCTTGATGACGCGAAGGAACAGGCACTTCGCCACGCTCTCGCCAGCCACGTGGAATCCGTTGCGGCCCCACCCGCGACTGGCGCATCGTCCTAACCGAGCCCGAGCGTCGAGACATCAAGGCGGCGTTGCCGCCTTGAGTGGCGTTTCGGCCGCGGCGCCTCGAATGCCCTCTTCTATTCTCTCGATCATGTAGGGGAAGAAGGGGTTCGAGGACATGCGAAGCAAGGCATCCAGGCTGACGATAAGCGTGCCACGCTCGCCACGCGGGGCAACGGCGCCGAGGTTGACGCCGAAGTTCTCGGCCGGATCGGGCTGCATTCCATAAAGCGAATCGCTCATTGGAAACGGCAGGGCGACATGCGAGAGCGAGTAGACACCCGGCGGATAGGACAGCCCCAAGGCGCGCGATTGTTCCACGACGGCGCCGGCTTCGGTCACTCGCTCGACCACCTCGTAAGTTTCGGGGTCCGCATTGGCGATGATCGTCGTTCTGAACAGCCGAGGCGGCGGCGGCAGAAGACGCGCCAACGCGGTGTCCGAGGCGGTCCGCAACAGTTGGCCGAATTTGGCGCTTCGGTTCAGGTCGAACAGCACGAGTTCGCTGCCATTCGATGGAAGTTGGGCATACAAGGCCGAGACAATTGCCCGCGTGCTGACGGTAAAGTCGATGACGGATTGAAAGGTCAAGAGCGGCGCCAGGCGATCCAAGCGTTTTCCCCGAGCAAGGCGCGTGATCTGCTGCTGCAGCGCGTCGCTCAGGAGAGAGGTTTGCCGTGCGCCGTTCACCGGAAACGAATTATATTTGAACGGATTGAACTCAGGCACCACGCCGAGCCACGCGGCCTTCGCAAAGGCGGGCAATATCGCCGGCAAGCCAGCCAATCCCACGAAGCGCGCGAATCGCGTGATTCCGATCATCGGCGCGATGAGCACGAGACGATCCGGCCGCGTCAGCCGCGGATCCTCGAGGGCGTCGAGCGCAAATTTCAACGCGAGGGCGCCGCCGTTGGAGAAGCCGATCATATGCAATGGGAGCGACGGGCCGATGCGCCGTCGCGCTTCTCTGACAGCTAGACGCGTCGCCGCCATCCAGTCTTGCCACTCGACGTCGGTCAAGGCGCCCGGAACGGTGCCGTGCGCTGGCAGCCTGATCGCGATCGAGACATAGCCGTCTTCGCGATAGCGCCGGGCGATATGGCGCAAACTATAAGGAGAATCCGTCAGCCCATGCAAGAATACCACGGCTCCGGCCGGCGCTCCATCGGGCTCGAGCACATAAGAGCGATTCCAGTCTTGCGAAAAGCCTTCCGGATAGACGGGACTGCCCTCGAAATAGCGATTGACCGGAATGCGTTCGCCCGGGTCGAGCTTTTGGCTGACTTCATGCTTCACCTCCGCGAAAATCTTGTCTTCAGCCTTGAGATAATCAATCCAATTGGTGCTATCGATGGCTTTGGCCTTCAACTCGTGCGGCACGAAGGTGTGCCACGGCTCGAGAGGGGCGCCGCGCTGCGAATGGTAGACGCGGGCAGCCAGCAGCGTCACGGCGACCACGGCGAGCAGCAGCGCGGTCCGCCTTATTAGCTTCATCATCCGAGCACGCACCGGCCTATCCTCCCTGACCATCATGGGCGCCATCTCTACCGGCGCGCCTTCGCATTCGGCCTCTTGCCTCGGGCGTCATCACCATATCGGACGGCCTTGCCCGGTGCTACAGCGCCGGTTGCGACCATAATGGCCAGGGCTATTACGCCGCGCAACAAAACGCGACGGCCGCGCCTATTTCCGTTGATGGCGGATGCTGCCATGGACCATATTTCGGACGCAAAACCAAGCGTTGGCACGCGGCGCTGATCCTGGCGTGCGCGCAGGACGTTACAGGAAACTTGAATAATTTGAGCTATAAGAAGTCTTGAAAACGACGTTGAGGATTCGTCACGCCGAGGAACGATGCGCCTTGCAACTCTCGTCTTGGCTTGTTGCGTTTTAATGGGATGCGCCGGCCGGCCGGCTGGCGTTCTGACGCCGGTCGACGCCAGCGTTCCCAATGCCGCGCGAGTCGATCTCCTTGTCGCAACCACGCGGGCGCCTTCAAGGGATCAAGGCATTCTCTTCACAGGGGAGCGCGAAAACCAGATTTCCTTGACCGGGATCGCCGTCTCCATCCCGCCCGCCGGGCGGCGGCAGGCCGGTCAGGTGCAATGGCCGGCAACCCTGCCCCCCAATCCGGAGACCGATTTCGCCACGCTCAAAGTCACCCCGCTCGCCGGAGTGCGGCAGGCGCGGGCCTGGATGAAACAGAATCTGACGCATAGCCGGCGCGTCCTCGTCTATGTGCATGGCTTCAACAATCATTTCGACGACGCCGTTTATCGATTGGCTCAGATCGTCCATGATTCCGGCGCGGACGTAGCCCCGGTCCTTTTCGCGTGGCCATCGCGTGGGAGCATTTTCCAATATGGCTACGACAGGGAGAGCGCCAATTTCTCGCGCGATGCGCTCGAAGAGACGCTCCGGCGCATCGCGAGCGATCCAGGCGCCGGAGAGATCACCGTCATGGCCCATTCCATGGGTGCGTGGCTCGTCATGGAAACGTTGCGTCAAATGGCGATTCGTGACGGCCACGTGACGGCGAAAGTCCAAAACGTGATCCTCGCCTCGCCTGATCTCGATGTCGACGTGTTCGCGACGCAGTGGCGAGATGTCGGGCAAGCGCGCCCCCGTCTCACTGTTTTTGTTTCCCGCAGCGACGCCGCATTGCGGATCTCGCGGCACCTGGCTGGCAATGTCGACAGGCTGGGGCAGATCGATCCGATGGCCGAACCCTATCACTCCGCGTTGGAGAAATCCGGGATCGACGTGATCGATTTGACGGATTTGCGCGGCTCCAACGCTCTCAATCACTCGAAATTTGCCGATAATCCGCAGGTCGTCCAACGCATTGGAGAAAGGCTGATCGATGGTCAGACGATCTCAGGCTCGGATGTCGGTTTCGGCGAGCGAGTCGGCGGATTCGCCATGGGCCTCGGGCAGACGGTGGGCGGCGCGGCGGGCGTCGCCCTCAGCGCTCCGATCGCCATTCTCGATCAGAACGCGCGGCGAACCTATGACGAACAGGTCGAGCACTTGGGCGATGTCGTCGATGAGACCGTCGATTCGGCGACAAATCAATAGCGATGCTCAGTGCCCGGTAAACCTGGCTGCGCCGAGAACCATGGCGATCGCCAGAAGCGACAGAGCCGCCGCGGGCCACTGGCGTAGCCGGGCATCCATTCGCTCCAACGCGGCGCCGAAGGCGTAGCTCGCGCGGAAGGCAGCCTCTCCCGCTACGACAATGTCTGCTTCTGGCACGCGCGGCAGGCGGTTCCCCCAAAGCCACAATCCGAGGGCCAGCGCCGCGCCGGTCAAAACCGGCCAAAGCGCTTCCCATAGCGCGGCGGGAGCAAGCGCATCGGCGACATGGACGCCCACGGCGGGGCACAGCAGCCAGGGGACCAGGATGGAAGCCAGCGCCATTGCCAGCCAGGGCAGGGCAAGCCTGGCTGGAGCAGCAACCTGTGCATCTTGCGAGTTGCTGCGCGCAAGGCGCTGCGGGAAATGCAACATAAGAAGCGTGGTTCCGGCCGCCGAGACCGTCGCGAGCATGCCGACGACGCCATTTCCCGGCGGCGCCTTTACCGCCAGCTTCGCCAGTGCACCCCCAGTCAAGGGGAGTCCGCCGAGGCTCAGCGCCAGGGACGGCCGCCGGCAGCAGCACCAGCCACGGGCGGCGCGCCGAACGCGCGGCGACGACGCCTACGGCCAGAAACAAAGCGCCTTTCACCAGGACATGATGCGCGGCATAGAAGGCCGCATCCAACGCCGCCCCTTTGTCCGCGGCCGCAAGTCCCATGCCCAGCACGGCGGCGATCACGCCCATCTGGCTGATGCTGGAGTAGGCAAGCACCGTCTTCGGATCTTGCTGTGTGATCCCGATCGCAACGCATAGAAAGCGGAAAAAAGTCCAACCACAACCAGCGCTTCGCCCCTGCCAGGGAGGGCGGCTTCAAAGGGCAGAAAGCGGATCAGCCCGATCACGCCTGACCATGGGCAGGCGGCAGCCATAAATGCAGCGGGAAGAGGGCCGTCTTGGCGAGCAGTCCGGCCGTCATCAGCCCGGCTGCGACCCAGACGGCAGGCTCGGCCTGAATTCGGGCGGCCAGGAGGACGATGTCAAGCGTGCCATAAGCCCCGTAGAGCAAAGCGGTGCCAAGGAGATAAAGCACGGATCCGAACAGCGCGAAAAGCAGATAGCGCAGCGCGCCGGCGGCGAGCGTTTCCGGACGGCCATCGAGACAAAACAGCGGCACGGCGGCGAAGGTCAGAAGCTCCAGCGCGACATAGAGATTGAACAGATCGCCGCCGAGGAAGACAATGTTCAACGCCGCCCAGAGAGCCTGAAGCATCATCCAGAACGCCAGCGGCGCGCGCGCTTCGGTCATCCCCCGCGGCGTCCCAAAATTGGCCCGCGCGAAAAACCCCGCGGCCGAGATCACAATCGCCGCCGTCACGAGCATGACGGCCGACAACCCATCGGCTCGCAGCGCGATACTGAGAGGCGGAGCAAGGCCGCCGAGAATATAGACGAGCGGCTTGCCGGAGCGCCAGAGAAGAACCGCGATTGCGATGGCGACGCCGAACCCTGCAGGCATGACACCGAGCGCGATGCGTTCAGCATGACGTCCGCCAACCACTAGCGACAACAGCACGCCCGCAACTGGAAAGACGATCGCCAGAACAAGCAGGAACCCGCCCGCCGTTGCCGCAAAGGGAAGCGCCGTCACATGGATCAAGTGCCAGTTCCGTTGTCGGGAGGCTTCGCCAATGCATCGGGCCGTAATGTGACGCGCCCGGTCTCCTGAAAAAGCCTCGGCACCAAAGCGATCGCAAGAGCGCTCGCCGAGAAGGCGACGACAATGGCCGGTGATCACCATCGCCTGTGGCACGGGATCGGCGGCGAACCCGGCTGCCGCGCCTCTACGAGCGATGATGCCGAACAGCAAAAAAACGCTGCTGCCGATAAGATTGAAAGCGAGAATCTTGCGCAGCGGCTGGGGATTGACGATAAGGCCATAAAGGCCAAGCCCAACCAGCGCCGCGCCGACGAGCCCAGCCAGCGTTGCCGCGCTCATCGCCGGGGCGCCCGTCGTGGCGAGCCCGCAACCAGCATGGCGAGAGTCACGGCGATCGAAAGCGTCATAAACGCCTCGATGAAGAGGATCAACGGCTTGGCGAACCCGGCGGGATAGGCGAAAAATTTACTCGCCACGGCGACGCCAGCGACGCCGATCGCTAGGAACACGGCCGGGCCCGCGACGAGCGCGAGCCGCAGCCACGGATCGCTGACCGGGGGCGCCTCGGTGAGCTTCGCCATCATCGTGATCATCCACATGGCGGCGAGAATGGCGCCGCCCTGAAAGGCGCCGCCCGGCTCGTCCGCGCCCGTCCAGACGATGTGAACGCCAACGAGGATTCCAAGCGGCGGCAACAATTGCGCGAGGAAAACCAGCGTGCTTTCCGGCCGCGCCGCGCGCAGTACTCCAGGGGCACCCCCCAGTAGCGGTCGGGCGCGAGCGACCATACCCCAACGACGGCAAGTACCAGCACAACCTTCTCGAGCAAGGTGTCAAATGAGCGATAGGCGATCAGGACGGCGGTGATCGGGTTACCGAGGCCAGTCTCGGCGAGGTTTTGTGCCGAATCATGAGCCAGCGTCGGGGCAGGATCAGGCATGAGCAGCACGACGGCCGCAAGGGCCACCGTGACGATGACGCAAAAAGCGCCCGCCACAAGACGCAGCGGCGCGCTCGATC
>JBATYB010000028.1:0-1746 GCA_049673825.1 Methylocella sp.
CCTTCCAGCATCTCTACAACCACTTCAGGCCGCATGGCGCTCTCGACGGCAAAACCCCAAACCAGTATCTTCAAATCTGCCGAGACCGGAATGCCTCTCCGTCTCATATGTGCTGAGCCCGGACAGCACCTTGCCTATGCGTCAAATCCTTGTATAAATTCTTCTATGAAGCCCGCTTCGCGGCTCTAGCCGGGGGCCGAACGGGAACTCGCTCCGCGGGCAGGATCTTGAACGGTCCGCTTTCCGGCGTCTCCGCCCTCGTTGCGGGCTCGGGCCTTTGCCTCGGCTCGAAGTGCTCGGCACCGGGGGCGTCGTGAGGAGTTGGAGGAAAGGCAGCAGAATGGCTCTTTACGAGCATATCTATTTGGCGCGTCAAGATATTTCCGCCCAGCAGGTGGACGCGCTGACGGGCCGTTTCAAGGCGGTCATCGAATCCTTCGGCGGCAAAGTCGAAAAGGCGGAATATTGGGGGGTGAAGTCCCTCGCCTACCGAATCGAGAAGAACCGCAAGGCGCATTTCTCGCTCCTGAACATCGATGCGCCGCCGGCCGCGCTCGCCGAAATGGAGCGGCAGATGGGCATCAACGAGGACGTCATCCGTTTCATGACGGTTCGGGTCGAAGCTCTGGAACAAGGCCCATCGGCGTTGATGCGCAAGCGCGACGACGACGACCGCGGCGACCGCCATGATCGCGGCGACCGCGGCCGGGGCCCCCGCCCCGAGCGGGGCGAGAGAACCTCGAGGCGTCCGCGCGACGAGACCGCGGCAAGCGAGGAGGCGGGCTCCTGATGACAACCTCCGCCACGCCCCGCAGGCCTTTCTTTCGTCGCCGCAAAACCTGCCCGTTTTCCGGCCCGAACGCGCCCAAAATCGATTACAAGGACACCCGTCTCCTCTCGCGCTACATTTCCGAGCGCGGGAAGATCGTCCCGTCGCGAATCACCGCCGTTTCGGCCAAGAAGCAGCGCGAGCTGGCGAAGGCCGTCAAACGCGCCCGCTTTCTCGGGCTTTTGCCCTATGTAATCCGCTAATTTCGCGCCCGCGCGAGACGGCCATCCACCTGCGGGATATTTCCACCGGGGCGAAACTGTTCTAATATCCATGAGCCAGGAACAGGGGCGATCACGGGCCGCGCGGTGCGCCCACGCGGTTTCTCCGGGACGTCGGGAGACTTTATCTTTCCTTTGGCCCCGAACCGCCTTTCGAGCGGGACAGCAGGTCATGATGAAAAAGCGCCTCTTAAGACATGGTCCGGCCATCGCCCTTGGGATCGGGGCGGGAATCGCCGCCGCCGTCTTGTTTAGCCTCGCAGCCCGCGCGACCTTTCTCGCCGCCGCCCTCGCCAATTTGTCTCCGCTTCCGATCATGATCGCGACGCTTGGATACGGCGCTTTCGCCGGCGCCGCGGCGGTGGCCTCGGCCACGCTCACCGTTGCCGAACTGTTCAATGCGCGGCAGAAATACGGGAATCTCGACACCGCCGCGCTTGGCGGTCTGATTTTCGCTTTCTCCCTTGGCGTGCCGGCTTTTTGGCTAAGCCTCCTCGCGGTGTTGAGCCGGCCTAAGGGAAGTCCGAACTGGGTCGTAACAAGCCGGGTAGGCAGCTTTTTTGCCCGCGAATATGTTCCGCTTGAGCGCATTCTTTCCTATGCCGCCTCCATCTGCGCCACCATTGGGGTCGCGATCGCGGTTTATGTCAGCTCCCTCTATGGTGGTTTCGACCTGGCGCTCGAGAAGTTGAGCGC
>JBATYB010000029.1:0-3043 GCA_049673825.1 Methylocella sp.
GGTTCGGGGCCCCCGAACACCCCTTACTTTTGTGTTAGCGGAGCTTTGGCTGACTTCTTTTCCGAATTGGCGATAGCAGAGCATGGCAAAATCCACGGAAACTCCGGCAATAACATCCTTTGAGAAACCAATCGCTCCTGATCCCATCGCAAGATCCATCGTCGCGATCGTAGGGGTCTGTAGCCGTTTCCGATGGACCGTGCTTGCCTTGGCAATCTTGGTGACTATCGCCTCGGGTTATTATACGGCTACCCATTTCGCCATAACCACGAATACAAACGACTTTATTTCCGAAAAGCTACCATGGCGGCAAAATCTTATTGCGTGGGATACGGCTTTCCCCCAGCGCGTCAATCAAATTGTCGTGGTCATCGATGGCACGACGCCCGAGCTTGCCGAGGCGGCGGCGCAATGGCTGACCGATAGATTGAAGCGCCGTCCCGATCTCTGCCAATCGGTGGTGCGTCCGGACGGCGGATCTTATTTCAATCAAACCGCGCTTTTGTTCCAACCGGTCGCCGATCTTCGGCGCACGATCAAGGAACTTTCCCATGCCCGGCCGTTTCTGATGGCGCTTTCGTCCGATCCGAGCTTGCGCGGGATTGTAAAGGCGATTTCGTTTATCAATCAGGGCGTCCACGCGCAAGCCGGGACGCTCGACGATTTCGATCGCCCGATGGCCCTGCTTGGCGATGCCTTCGATAGCGTGCTCGCCGGGCGGCCGGTGTTCTTTTCCTGGCGCGGTTTGTTGGCCGAGCAACCCGCCGACCCGCGTGAATTACGCCGTTTCATCGAGGTCAAGCCGGTGCTCGATTACGCGGCGCTGATGCCGGGTGAGAGAGTGACCGATTTCATCCGCGAAACCGCGCGCGATCTTGGCCTTTCCCCCAAGTCCGGCGTAACGGTGAGATTGACTGGGCTCGTGCCGATGGCCGACGAGGAATTCGCGACCATCGCGGACGGCGCCGGGCTTAACGCCGCGGGGACCGCTTTAACCGTTCTTTTGATCATTTGGCTCGCCTTGAAATCGGGCCGTATCGTTCTCGCGGTCGCCTTGAGTGTCATCGCCGGTCTCGCCGCCACGGCCGCCGTTGGACTCATGATGGTTGGCGCGTTTAATTTGATTTCGGTCGCCTTCGCGGTGTTGTTCGTCGGCATCGGGACCGATTTCGGCATACAGTTCAGCGTCCGCTACCGCGCCGAACGCTATAAGGAGGCACGGCTCGACAAGGCCCTCGCGCAAGCGGCGGCTAAGGCCGGGCGGCCGTTGACGCTTGCCGCCGCGGCGACCGCCGCCGGCTTCTACTCTTTTCTCCCGACCGATTATCGCGGCGTTTCGGAATTGGGCCTCATTGCCGGAACCGGCATGTTCATCGCGTTTTTTGCCGCGATCACGATCCTGCCGGCCTTGCTAACTCTCTTGCGCCCGCCGCCGGAACAGGAGCCGGTCGGCTATCAATTTTTGGCTCCCGCCGATCGATTCATGACCAAGCACCGCTATGCGATCGTCGTCGGAACACTGTTGGTGGCCTCGGCTGGAACGCCTTTGCTGCGCCACCTTCATTTCGATTTCAATCCGCTGAATTTGCGCAGCTCGAAAGTCGAATCCGTTGCAACCCTGTTGGATTTGATGAACGATCCGAACACCGACACCAATACTATTGACGTTCTCGCTCCTTCTCTCGCCGAAGCCCCGCCGCTCATCGCACGTTTGCAACAATTGCCGGAGGCCGCCCGGGTGACGAGCATCGAGAGTTTCATTCCCCAAGATCAAGACGAAAAGCTCGCGATCATCGCGCCGCTCGCCAAGTCCTTGATGCCCTTGCTCGATCCTGCTCGCGAGAAGGAGCCTCCGACCGACGCGGAAGACGTGGAGGCCATGGAGCGCGCCGCCGCTGCTTTCACCGCGACGGCCGCCGGAGTGACCGGCAAAGGCGCCGACGACGCCCGCCGCCTGGCCGGCCTCCTCGACAAAATGGCCGAGGCGCCGCCGCAAGAACGCGACGCGGCGCGCGAGGCGTTGATTCCGAGCCTGGATACCATGCTCGATTTGCTGCGGGCTTCGCTCACCGCCCGGAAGGTGACCGTCGCGTCCATTCCTCCCGATTTGGCGCGCAACTGGGTGAGCGCCGAGGGCCGCGCCCGCATCGAGGTCGCGCCAGCGGGCGATCCGAACGATAATGCCAACCTCCTCCGGTTTGCCAAGGCGGTGCGCACGATCGACCCCAACGCCATGGGCGAGCCGATCGCCGTTCAGGAATCCGGCGATACGGTTGTCAAAGCGTTCATCCAGGCCGGACTTTGGGCGCTGCTTTCGATCAGCCTGCTTCTCTTCATTGTGCTGCGGAAGGTGACCGATGTGCTTTTGACGCTGGTTCCCTTGCTGCTTGCCGGCACCGTCACGCTCGAAATCACGGTTCTGATCGGCCTGCCGCTGAATTTTGCGAACATCATCGCGCTGCCTCTCCTGCTCGGTCTCGGGGTTGCCTTCAAGATTTATTTTGTGATGGCGTGGCGGGCGGGGACGACGAATCTTTTGCAATCTAGCCTCACGCGCGCCGTCTTTTTCAGCGCGATGACCACCGCGACCGCGTTTGGCAGCCTCTGGCTCTCCAAGCATCCGGGCACCTCCAGCATGGGCAAGCTGCTTGCCTTGTCGCTTGCCTGCACATTGGCGGCGGCGATCTTGTTCCAACCGGCGCTGATGGGGCCGCCCCGGAAGGTCAATTTGTCGGGCGAGGACGCCTGACCGGCCCGCGCGGCCCGGGCGTTTCGAGCGCCAAGCAACTTGGCCGAAGGACGCGGGTCACGCCCACCATTTCTCCGGCGGCGCGATCCTTGGCGCCGATTGCTCGATGACATTCGCCGCGGAGAATAGGGTCTCTTCGTCAAACGCGCGGCCGATCACTTGCAGCCCCAAGGGCAAGCCCTCGGCGGAAATTCCGGCCGGAACCGCGATGCCGTGCAGTCCCGCCATGTTCACGGTGACCGTGAAAATGTCGTTGAGATACATCTCGACCGGATCGGCCGAGCCCTTCTCGCC
>JBATYB010000030.1:0-3349 GCA_049673825.1 Methylocella sp.
TTCGCCTATTGGCTATGATTTATTTGAGTCCGAACCCTAGAGCTGTTGCCATGAGACAACCGTGGAGGCAGGGAAGTGGCCGAAGAACACACCATGGACCCAATCCATCAGTTTGTTATCAAACCGATCGTCGGCCTGCATCCCTTTGGCATCGATGCTTCCTTCACCAATGCCTCTCTTTTCATGGTGATCGTCGTTCTGGCCGCCGCCGCGCTGATGCTCCTTGGAACGCGCTCGCGCGCGCTCGTTCCCGGCCGGCTGCAGTCCATGGCGGAGATGGCGTACGAATTCGTCGTGTCCACCATGCACATGGGGGGCCTACACGACGGGATGCGCTTCTTTCCCTTCGTCTTCACGCTGTTCATGTTCGTGTTGTTTTGCAACGTCATCGGACTCGTTCCTTATACATTCTCGGTGACGAGTCAGATCGCGGTTACCGCCGCGCTCGCGCTGCTTGTCATGAGCATCGTGATTGTTTACGGCTTCCTGCGCAATGGCCCCCGTTTCCTGCGGCTATTCGTGCCTTCGGGGATGCCGATCGCGTTGCTGCCCTTCCTGGTGCCGATCGAAATCATTTCGTTCCTTGCCCGCCCGGTCACCCTTTCGGTTCGTCTTTTCGCCAATATGCTCGCAGGACACATCACGCTCAAGGTGATGGGCGGTTTCGTCGTGAGCTTGCTTGGCGCCGGCGCCTTCGCGGCCGTCGCGCCATTGCCTTTCGTGGTGGCCATCGTGTTGACGGCATTCGAATTGCTCATGGCCGTCCTGCAAGCGTATGTCTTTGCCATTCTCACTTGCGTCTATCTCAACGACGCAATTCATCCGGGCCACTGAATAAATATTTGAACAACAGATCGGTCGCCCCTTCACCGCAAGCTTACGGAGTGCAAAATGGATCCCGCAGCAGGAAGATTTATAGGCGCAGGTCTCGCCGCGATCGGCACGGGCGCCGCCGCGATAGGCGTCGGTTTAATTTTCGGTAATTTCCTGTTGGGTGCGCTCCGCAATCCGAGCGCTTCCGATGGCCAGTTCGGACGTGTTTTCATTGGCGTCGCGCTTGCCGAAGGCTTGGGCATTTTTGCTCTTCTCATTGCAATTCTTCTGCTTTTCGTTGTCAAGTAGAAAGCCCGCTCGGGTGCGTCCGGAGTTTTCCGGACGCACTCTCGAGGGCGCAAACTTTTCCGCGCGGGATGTGACGGATGGCCAGCAACGAACAAGAAGGCCGCATTGCCGGAACCGGGACACCAGCCGGCGGTAGCCACGGCGAGACCTCTTTCCCGCCGTTCGATCCGGTCAATTTCACGTCGATGCTGATCTGGCTCTCCTTGAGCTTTGGGTTGTTCTACCTTTTGATGGCGAAAATCGCTTTGCCGAGGGTGGAAAGCATACTCCACGCCCGCGCGCATAAGATCACCAAGGACATCGGCGAGGCGAATGCCTTCCGGGCGCAGTCGGAAGAAGCCGCCGCGGCGCGTGACAAGACAATCGCCGACGCGAAAGCCAAGGCGCTGGCGCTCGCCCAGGAAACCCATGCAAGACTCACCGCGGAGACCGAGGCAAACCGCCTCGCGCTGGATGCCGAACTCAACGCCAGGCTCGCGGCCTCGGAGAGGCAAATTCTCGAAATGAAGGCCGAGGCCATGGGCAACGTCGAGGCGATCGCCAGCGAGGCGGCGGCGGCGATCGTTCAGCACATCACCGGCCAACCGGCCGGCCAAGAGGCCATTGCAAGGGCGATCGCCACAAGCAAAGCCTGACGCCGGAGATTTTCGATGTTCGATGCGGAGTTTATCGTAGCGGCCGGATTCGTGATTTTCGTGTGCCTGATGGTCGATCTCGGAATGCCGGGGAAGATCAGTTCGGCGCTCGACGCCCGCGCGGCAAGAATTTCGGCCGAACTCGCGGAGGCCGCAAGGCTACGGGCGGAAGCCGAGGCCATTCTCGCCTCTTTCGAGCAGCGGCGCGCCGAAGCGCAAGCCGAGGCCGAGGCCGTCGTCGCGCAAGCCCATAAGGAAGCCGAACGTATCGCCAACGAGGCGGGGGCGCGCATGACCGAATTTCTTCAACGCCGGACCAAACAGGCCGAGGAGAAAATCAGCGTGGCGGAAACCCAGGCAGTGGCGGAGGTGCGTGCCGCCGCCGCCGAGGCCGCGGCCAAAGCCGCGGAAATCGTGCTGAGAGGCGAGGCGCAAGGTGCCTTTGGCGCCGAGCTCATAGCCAAGGGCATCGCCGATTTGACAACCATGTTCCAGTAGCGCGTGGTTCCGGATCATGCAATCGGGATCGTCGGATCGTCGCGCCCAATTTACCTCCGCCGGTTTTACCGCGAATAGAACTCGATGACGAGATTGGGTTCCATCATCACCGGATAAGGCACTTCCGAAGGCAATGGAATCCGGGTGATTTTCGCCGTCATCTTGGTGTGATCGACCTCGTAATAATCCGGCACGTCGCGTTCGGCGAGTTGCTGGGCCTCCAAAACGAGGATGATCTGACGCGAGCTCTCCTTGAGCTCGATCCTATCGCCAACCTTCACCTGGTGGGACGCTATATTCACCCGGCGGCCATTGATCTTGACATGGCCGTGATTGACGAATTGGCGCGCGGAAAAAACGGTCGGAACGAATTTGGCGCGATAAATCACGGCATCGAGCCGGCGCTCCAAAAGCCCGATCAGATTGTCGCCGCTATCGCCCTTCATGCGGATCGCTTCGGCGTAATATTTGCGGAACTGCTTTTCCGAAATGTTGCCGTAATAGCCTTTGAGCTTCTGCTTGGCCTTAAGCTGGGTGCCGAAATCGGATAGCTTGCCCTTGCGGCGCTGCCCGTGCTGGCCCGGCCCATATTCGCGCCGGTTGAAGGGGCTTTTCGGACGGCCCCAGATATTCTGGCCCATCCGGCGGTCGATTTTATACTTGGCTTCGGCGCGCTTCGTCATCGCGTGTCCTCTTAAAGTGTTGCGCCGGGAAAAGGACACGGGCGCCCGCGGAGCAGCGTGGCGCTTGAAACCGCGTCCTCCCGCCAGCGAGGGGGAGGAACGCGCCCTCCTCTGCCAGGCCTCATCAGAGGCCGAGCCGACAGGCCCAACGCTTCACATGATATAGATTATGAAGGCAGCGCCACGGGTGCGTCTTTGGCGGGGCCAGCCCGCCGCGTCTCGAAGCTCCAAACAGCGCAACGGGACGCCGTCGAGTTAGAAGGTTCTGCCGGGCGGGTCAAGATCGTGTCCGGGCTCAGCACATATGAGACGGAGAGGCATTCCGGTCTCGGCAGATTTGAAGATACTGGTTTGGGGTTTTGCCGTCGAGAGCGCCATGCGGCCTGAAGTGGTTGTAGAGATGCTGGAAGG
>JBATYB010000031.1:0-6392 GCA_049673825.1 Methylocella sp.
CCTTCCAGCATCTCTACAACCACTTCAGGCCGCATGGCGCTCTCGACGGCAAAACCCCAAACCAGTATCTTCAAATCTGCCGAGACCGGAATGCCTCTCCGTCTCATATCTGCTGAGCCCGGACACGATCTTGACCGGCCCGCATTTGCATCCTACGTCTTGCGCAATGCAGCAGCACCCCCGCGCGCTCCTCGTCTTCGATCTCGACGGCACGCTCGCCGATACGGCAGGCGACCTTGTCGCGGCCTTGAATATCATTCTCGTCCGCGAAGGCTTGGCCAAAATCGCGGTGCCGGATGCCCGCGCGATGGTCGGCGGCGGCGCCAGAGCCTTGATCCAACGCGGGCTTTCAGTTAATGGGATAAATGCGAGCGAAATCCGTGTCGACGAGATGCTCGCCGGTTTCCTGGCCTATTACGAGGCCCATGTCGCGGACGAGACGGTCTTGTTTCCGGGCGTCACGCGAGCGCTCGACCGCTTCGAGGCGGCGGGGTTTGCCTTTGCGGTCTGCACCAACAAGGTCGAATATCCGTCCATTCTGCTGTTGACCGCGCTCGGCGTCGCCGGCCGTTTCCGGGCGATCTGCGGCAAGGATACGTTTGCGGTCAGCAAGCCCGATGGCGAGGCATTGTTGCAAACCATCGCGCAGGCGGGGGGCGATCGCGCCCGGGCCGTGATGGTCGGCGATTCCAAAATGGATGTCGATACGGCGCGCAATGCCGGGGTCCCTATCGTGGCGGTCAATTTCGGCTACACGAGCGAGCCGATCGACAGTTTCAAGCCGGACCGGGTGATCGGCCACTACGACGAATTATGGGGCGCGGTCGCGGCGCTCGGCGTGGCATAGGGACGAATCCGCCTTGACTTGAAACGGCGTGTTTTCGTAAAGGGCCGTCGCGTGCGCCGGCACGCATGGCGGGGCGCGTAGCTCAGCGGGAGAGCACTCCCTTCACACGGGAGGGGTCACAGGTTCGATCCCTGTCGCGCCCACCAACTTGCCAGATTGGGAAATCTGACGGTGGCGCATCCCCGTGATCTCGCGCCCGGCGATCTCCGGGTGCGCCGCCTGAAAGCCAAGCGAGACCTTGCCCGCCGCCTCGCCGATGATTTCCAGCGACGGATCACCGCGTTCTGGTGCAGCCGGCTCGCCATGAACGCGGCCTCGTCCAGCCCTTTGACGAAGGCGCGGGCGTCGCGCGCCGCCAGCAACATGTCGAGCAGGAGCAATGCATCCCGGTCTGCCGTAGCCTCAGCCATAGACCGCGTCGGCCTCGGCCGGAATGCGGCGGCGGATGAAATTGCGGCTCGCCTCGTCGGCTTCGCGCTCCACCAGATCGACCGGGCGGCCGAGAAGCGCCTCCAGCGCCTCCTTGAAATCGGCGGAGGCGGCAAGATCGTTGCGAGCCTCGGCCAAGAAGGTCACCGGGAAATCGGCGTCGCTGCGCGTCAAGTCGAAATCGGCGCTGCGCACGGCCGAGCCAAAAACCTGCAGCCGTGCCACGCCATGACGGCGGCAGAGCGCCATCAGGTCCGGACGCCGTTTAACAATCTCCGCGTGCATTGCCGTCTCCGGCCGGGATTTAAGGTAATATTGCATGTTGGCAGTCAACGCGCGAGCGCCTCGGCGAGGATTGCCTTCAGCTGGTTGCGCAACTTCGCCGTCTCAGCCTCGGCGGCGTTCAATATTGCGAGCAGTTCCTCCGGGTCGCCGTGGTCGTCCGCGACCTTTGCGGATTCTTGATGTCGAGGTTGTCGCCGCGCGCCTTCACCTCCCCGGCGGTGACCCGCCACGCCCGCGGCGTCTCCTCGCGGCCCTTGCGGTCCTTGCCACCCCACCAGTCGATGCAGCCTTGCAGATGCTCCAGCCGGATCGGCTTCGTCATCGAATAGGCTTTCTGGCTCTCCGGCACGCGGTGCTCGTAGAACCAGATGTCGCGCGTCCGCTCGCTTTTCTCGAAGAGCAGCAAGTTGGTGCCGATCGAGGCATAGGGCTTGAACACGGAATTGGGCGAGCGGACGATGGTGTGGAGGTTGCACTCCTCCATCAGATGTTCCTTCAGCCGCGTTTTCACGCTCTCGCCGAACAGCGCGCCATCGAAAAGCACCACGGCCGCGCCCTCCTGGCTTCAAGAGCCGGATGATGAGGGCGAGGAACAAATCCGCCGTCTCGCGCGTGCGGAAATGCTGTGGGAAATTGCTCTCGATGCCGTCTTCCTCGCGCCCCCCGAAGGGCGGGTTGGTGAGGACGATGTCCACCCGGTCGCATTGCGTGTAGCTGATGTAGGGCCGCGCCAACGTGTTGTCGTGGCGCACCAAGCTCGGGTCCTCGATGCCGCGCAGCAGCATGTTGGTGACGCAAAGCATGTGGGGAAGCTGCTTCTTCTCGACCGCGCGCAAGGCGGCTTGCATCTCCTTCTCGTCCTCGGGCCGCTTCACGCAACGCGCGCATGTGGCGCAGCGCGCAGGTGCGGAAGCCGCCGGTGCCTCAGGCCGGATCGAGCTGGATTTCGCCGGGCTTGGGGTCAATGCGGTCCGCCAGGAAGGCGGTGACGGCGCGCGGGGTGCAATATTCGCCCGCGTTGCCGGCCGATTGCAGATCGTTGAGAATCTGCACGTAGAGGTCGCCGAAATGCTGGCGTTCGGTCAAATTGTTGAAGTCGATGCAATTGATCTTGTTGACGACCTGCCGCAGTTGACGACCTGCCGCATCAGCTGGCCGGATTTCATATAATTGTAGGCGTCCTCGAACATGTCCTTGACCATGCGGCGGCGGTCGCCGGGCTGGGTTGAGATGGTCAGGTTCTTCGGCGCCGGGAACAGGCCGCCATTGACGAAGGAGAGCAGTTCGTCGCCGGTAATGCCCTCCGGGTTCGCCGCCCAGGCGCGCCATTGGTGCTGCTTGGGGATCGGCGAGCGGCGGCCGGTCTGCGCATCCACGCCCGTCGACAGCAGGCGCGAGGTGGTGACGAGCACGGGATATTTCGATTCCGGGTCGATGAACTTGTCGCGTTGGTCCTGGCCGTCCTTGTCGCTGCCGGTGATGCGCATGACATAGCGGTGGTTCTCGGCGGCGAGATCGGCATTCTCGTTGATGAGCGCTTGGCGAATCCGTGCCGCGTTCTCCTCATCGACGCAGAAGACGGCGGTCTTCTGGAAACAGTCGCCGCTCTTCTACAGGAACTCGGTGACCTTTTTGGCGGCCAGCTTGGTTCGGTCGTCCCGCACCAGCGTGCGGTCGAAATCCTTGATATTGCAAATTCGGTCCTCGACCTCCTCGCCCTCGCGATCGAGCTGGCCGTTCTCGGGCCGATAGCCTTCCACGTAGCGGTCGATATGGACCTTGACGACCTTATAGGGCAGGAGAAAGCCGTCGCTGATGCCTTGGCGCTACGAATAGGTGAACACCGGATCGCTGAAATCAGGAAAATCCGCGGAAGCAGCGGAAAATAGCTCACCCGCCCTTCACACAGGAGGGGACACGGGTTCGATCCCAGCCGCGCCCCCCACCACCGTTTGGGTCTTTGATCGATCATCGTTTTTCGCCTTCTTACGCCCAGCTTGGACATAGGTGCGGGAATGGAATGTTCTACGTTTGTCCCCTTCCAAGCTTACCCATTGCTTCCCGCGCGAGTTTCACGCGACCAGCATTCCTGGTGTAAAGCGGAGCCATCTTGCCAGGCGCCATCCGTGGATTGCCTCGAGGTGGGATACTGTTGCACCGTTGTTTGCGCTCTTCTCGCGCCAGCCTTGCGCAACCCGCGCGCGGGGCCGGGAACGACAGCCGCCTTGTCGGGGTCTTCGAACCAATTACCGAAAGACTCCGTGGTCATCGGCCGTCCGGTCGGCGTTGCAATGAACGCCACATCGCCCATCCAGCCCGCCGCAATTATCTTGGCAAGCTCCGGCAGCAATGGGATGATGATTTCGGAAATTATCCCGGATTTGACTTCCGGCGCCAGTCGTTCCACCGATGGCTCCGGCAGGCTGGGGTCCTTTGGTTTGGATCGCCTTGGACCTTCCGGCCCGTCTAGGCCAAATCGCAACGGCATCCCAACGCGCATGGAAGCATTAAAAATGAGAAATGTCATCCTCGTTCTCGGAATGCACCGTAGCGGAACAAGCGCGGCCGCGGGTTCTTTGGTGAAGCTCGGCGGAGCGCAACCGAAGACCTTGATGCCCGCCGAAGGCGGAAACGAACGGGGCTATTTCGAGTCGCAGGCTTTGATGATTTTTCACGAAGAGCTTCTGGCGTCGGCGGGCTCGTCCTGGACCGATTGGCGGCAATTCAATCCTGCCTGGTACCAATCGCCGGCTTTCCCTGCCTTTCAGAAACGCGCCAAGCAATTATTCAAAGAGGAATTCGCCGGCGAGCCTCTCGCTGTCCTCAAGGATCCCAGGATCTGCCGGTTCGCGCCCTTCTGGCTCGAGGTTCTGGCCGGCATGAAAGCTCGGGCGCGTGTCGTCATTCCGGTTCGCTCTCCGCTCGAAGTCGCCTTTTCCATGCGGAAGCGGAACGGTTTCTCGCTCGCCACAGGAGCGTTGCTATGGTTGCGCCACATTATCGACGCCGAGATCGCGACCCGCGCGCTTCCCCGTTCTATTTTCACCTGGGATCAGCTTTTGCGGGATTGGCGCAGCGTAGCCGAGAAAGCGTCGACGGAACTCGGCCTTTCGTGGCCACGCCTTTCCGACGCCACCGCGCATGAGATTGAAAACTTCGTCGGCTATGACTTGGTCCACCATAGGGTCAGCGCGCGAGAACTCGCGGCCCACCCGGATATTCACGAGTGGACGATGTCCGCCTATCGCGCGATGCTCAAGCTCGCGCATGCGCCGCAGTCGCGTTCAGCGCTGAAAACATTGGACAAAACCCGGGACGCGTTCAATCGCGCGAGCCGGATGTTCGGCCGCACGCTGCTCGAGGAAGAAATCCGAAGCCAGGACCTGTGGCGGGAGACGGCGAAGCTGGCGGAAGAACGTGATCATTGGTTGCGCCAGCACGATGCCGCGAGAGCTGAGCTCGCGGGGGCCTTGCAAGCAAAAGAGCAGATTTCCCTGGAATTGAATGCGCGAGCTCGCGAGGCGAGCGAGTTCGCCGAGCAGGGCTGCCAGCGCGAGCAAGCGGAGCTTGCCCTGGCGGCCGAGAAGAGCCTCAACCTGCAGCTCGCGAACGACCTCGAGGCTCGCACCGCCGAGCTCGCGGACGCGGTTGCCGCGGCCGAGAAAGTGCTCACGGCCGAGCGCGAACGCCGGGACGGGCTGACAGCGCGGATTGCGGACACGGATGCAGAACTGGCGAGAGAGCGATCCCGGTCCGAAAGCGTGAAGGCGACGCTTGCGGCGGCGGAGTCCAAACTTGCCGAGGAACTCACGCGTGCCAAGCGGGCCGAGAGCGAACAGGCCGGCATCGCCGGCAAACTCCGGCGGAAGGCGACGGAAGCGGACGCGCGGGCCGAGGACGCCGGGCTCAAAGTTTCGGCTTTGGAGCGGGATATCGAACGTCACGAGCAGGAGGCCGCCGCGTTGTTGCGCAGCACCTCCTGGCGGCTGTCCGCGCCATGGCGGGCCTACAGGCGGACGGTGTCGCGGCTCCGCCGCCTCCTGCGCGGCAAGAAAATGAATCCCTTGTTCGACCGCGAATGGTATCTGCAACAGTATCCCGACGTCCGGGCGGGCGAACTTGATCCTTACGATCATTATCTGCGGCACGGCGCGGCGGAAGGGCGCGATCCCAGTCCTCTGTTCGACACGGACTGGTATTTGCAGCAAAACCCTGATGTGCGCGAAAGCGGCGAAAATCCTTTGGTGCATTTCTATTCTGTTGGCGCCAAGGAAGGGCGCGATCCAAGTCCCTTTTTTGATGTGAGGTGGTACTTGGAAAAGAACCCGGACGTGCGCGAAAAAGGAGTTAATCCGCTCAAACATTTCATTGAGCACGGATCCGATGAAGGGCGAAGTCCGCATCCTCTCTTCGGCACGAATTTTTATCTTAAAAACAATCCGGATGCAGCCGCTTCCGGCGCAAATCCGCTCCAGCAATACCTAAAGCATGACGCGAATGAGAATGCTAGATCGGCGGGGGGTGCGATTTCGTCACATTGCCGCCAACATCACGGCATACCTTAATAATGGAGGGGCTGGAGATGCTGGAAACTGGGTTCGAGCGGCGATTTCCCTCGCATCAAAACGCGATCGACATTTTTCAGGATTATTGGCCGAGCAATATTGATAGAGGGACTGTCGACCGACAATCGGAGTCGCGTCGACGATAAAAGCAGTTGCCTTCAGGGGAATCGCATGAACGATCAGGTGAGCTCTTCAGTTCAGACCAGCCCGCATGTTGAATCCGCTGCGCCGCCGCAAAATGTGCAGCCCGTCAAGCTCAACAGAAG
>JBATYB010000032.1:0-3009 GCA_049673825.1 Methylocella sp.
AGATTGAACCCGACGAGATAATCGAGCGCGCGGCGCGCGAGATAGGAATCGACGAGCGCGGCGTCGATCTCGCGCGGATGATTGATGGCCTCGAGGATCGCGGATTTGGTGACCGCGTTGAAAACGACGCGCTCCACGGGTTTCGTCCCGAGGACCTTTTTCGCCTTCAACACTTCGAGGACGTGCCAGGAAATCGCCTCGCCTTCGCGGTCGGGGTCGGTGGCCAGAATGATCCGGCTCGCGCCCTTCACCGCCTTGGTTATTTCCGCCAGCCGTTTGGCCGATTTGGAATCGACATCCCATAGCATGGCGAAATCGCCGTCCGGATCGACCGAGCCATCCTTCGCCGGCAAATCGCGAACGTGGCCATAGGAAGCATAAACTTCATAGCCCTTCCCGAGATATTTGGTGATCGTCTTGGCCTTCGCCGGCGACTCGACGATGACGACATTCATGCAAAGATCCTTCGTTCTTGCCGATGTTTCTCTCAGTTCCGGTAGCGTGGCCATGACCCCCGCATATCCTCGAAAGATCAAATGGCGGCGGTCACACCACCATGCCGAGAGCCAGAGCTTCGCCGAAAATCACGCGCGAAAGGATGGGGGAACGCGGACCCCTAGTCAAATCGGGCCCAACGTGTCAGGCAAGTTGAGCCATTTCATCTCGATAGGGTTTAGCCAAGCCCGAGCATAGCACCGGCTAAGCCTCTGCGCCCGGCAAATCCTCGTGGTTTCTCGAAGCCCAATTGCAGGAAGTGGCCTGGACCGGGGCTTGCGTGGAACGCCCGGCGGAATTCCGGGCGTCGCACGTAAAATCGCGCCGCGAAACCAGGCGGCGCGGCCCACGCCGGCACGATCGGCATTATATTTCACTTTTTAACAGGCAGGCTCTGCAGCTTGGTGCCGGGCGGCGCCCCATCCGGCGAAATTTCAAACGCGATGACCGCTCCAACCGCATCGGTTGGAAAGTCGAAGGTTCTCCCCGCGTTGCCGGCTGCATCGGTTCGAATCATTCCGAGCTGGCGGAAGCATTTCAAATAGACGTGGTAGCTCGTGTTGGGAGACGCTTCCACAAGGCGTATGGCGGCCGTGGATGTGGTACTCGTCTCGGGAGACACCGTCGCGGACCCGGCGGGGGCGGCTGAACCAGTGTCGGCGACGTTATCGTTGGTGCAGCTCCCTTCGTCCTGGCGGACAAGGGCAACCGTCGTCGCCGTCTTCGTCGCGAGCGGGAGCTGGACCGGACAAGCGGTGCCGTCCCGCGCCAAAATCGTGTAGGAATAGGACTTGTCGCCGCTGCCGGCCTTCACGACGCTCCCGATTGTTGCACCGGCTGGGGCGCCATCGGCCGACGAGAAATCGGCATGGTCGTCGTACCAGCAAGTCAGCGGTTGATTTTGCGCAAATGCCGCGCCCGCGCCCGGTAAAATCACCGTCGCGGTCAAAATACTCTTCCAGATGGTTTTCATGGCGTTCCGATTTTTGATGAGAGCCTTTCCCGGCGGCGCTTGAACCGGTTCGCGCCGGAAAATGCAACAGGACAAACTAAGGTGAATCGCCTCACGATTATCTGAAGGCGCCCCCCAAGAAGGCAATCTTGGGGTGAAATCCATAGCACGCCCGGGATCGCTTGGATATTCCCGCGCCCCCGCCGGTACTCGACGGCGAAGCTTGACCGGCCGCAAACCGGTTAATATGTGGGTGGATCGCATACTACTCCGCTAACCATGGTGACGCGGCCGATTCCCGTCCTATAGAACAGGGTCGATGGTCAACCCGGCGAAAGAGCCCGCATTTCCCCACCGGCATCTGCTCGGGATCGAGGGGCTTTCCGCGCAAGACATCGGCTTTCTTCTCGATCTCGCCGAGGCGGCGATCGAAGTGTCGCGCCAGGTCGAGAAAAAGCGCTCGACCTTGCGCGGAAGGACTTTGATCAACCTCTTTTTCGAGGCTTCGACACGGACCCAAGCGTCCTTCGAACTGGCCGGTAAGCGTCTCGGCGCCGACGTCATGAACATGTCCGTCGCGACGTCGAGCGTCAAGAAGGGCGAGACGCTGATCGATACGGCGATGACGCTGAACGCGATGCGGCCCGACATTATCGTGGTGCGCCATGCCCAGGCCGGCGCGGTGCATCTTTTGGCGAAAAAGGTCGATTGCGCGGTCGTCAACGCGGGCGACGGCGCGCATGAGCATCCAACCCAGGCGTTGCTCGATGCGCTCACGATCAGGCGCAACAAGGGCAGGATCGAAGGTCTCACGGTCGCGATCTGCGGCGACATCCTCCATTCGCGCGTCGCGCGCTCCAATATATTGCTGCTCTCGGCGCTCGGCGCGCGGGTGCGCGTCGCCGGGCCATCGACGCTGCTGCCGCCGGGAATCGAGCGCATGGGGGTCGAGGTTTTCCGGGACATGCGGGCGGGGCTCGACGGCGCCGACATCGTGATGATGCTGCGCTTGCAGCGCGAGCGGATGCAGGGCGGCTATATTCCCTCGGCCAAGGAATATTTCCGCTTTTTCGGCCTCGACGAGGCAAAGCTTCGCTATGCCAAGCCGGATGCGCTTGTCCTGCACCCAGGACCGATCAACCGCGGCGTCGAAATCGATTCCGCCGTCGCCGACGGGCCAAGGA
This sequence comes from Methylocella sp., assembly GCA_049673825.1. Taxonomy (GTDB): domain Bacteria; phylum Pseudomonadota; class Alphaproteobacteria; order Rhizobiales; family Beijerinckiaceae; genus Methylocapsa. The sequence continues at coordinate 2,632 of JBATYB010000032.1, forward strand.
GCCTTATCCGCGAGCAGGTCGAGATGGGGGTCGCGGTGCGGATCGCCGTATTGGAGGCCTTGGCGCAGCATTTGCCCAATGGATGAGAGCGAGTCTTACGTGAAACGTTCCTCCCCCACGTCCATTGCCCACCAGCCGCTCGCGCTCGTGAATGCGCGGCTGATTGACCCTGAGAAACTCCGCGAGACGATGGGAGGTGTTTTGGTCGTCGATGGCCTGATCCGCGATTTTGGCGCCGCCGTCGCGCCCGCGAATCTCCCCGCCCACGCGCGCGTCCTCGATTGCGGCGGCGATTGCGTGGCGCCCGGCCTCATCGACATGTGGGCGTTCATCGGCGAGCCCGGCGCCGAACATCGCGAGACGATCGCGACCGCGACC
>JBATYB010000033.1:0-3315 GCA_049673825.1 Methylocella sp.
GCGGCGGAAAGCAGCCTCATCGATTGGGGAGCAAGGAACGGCCGGACTTCCAACCAAGAAACCGGCCCCGGTGGTCCCGCCGGCGGGGTCCACTTCACTCCGCCAGGGTTGCCAATATCGGCGTCCGTCGTTAACGCAAGTTAGCTTTTCCTTGCGGACCACAAACGTGACCCAAAGCGAACCCAAAATCACCCCCGAGCTCGTTGCCGCCCACGGCCTGAAGCCTGATGAATATGCGCGCATCCGCGCGCTCATCGGCCGCGCGCCGACATTCACCGAGCTTGGCATTTTCTCGGCGATGTGGAACGAGCATTGTTCCTATAAATCGTCGCGGATTCATCTGCGCCGGCTGCCCACCAAGGCGCCGTGGGTCATTCAGGGACCGGGCGAAAACGCGGGCGTCATCGACATCGGGGACGGCCTCGCCTGCGTCTTCAAGATGGAGAGCCACAACCACCCCTCCTTCATCGAGCCTTTCCAGGGCGCAGCGACAGGGGTTGGCGGAATCCTGCGCGACGTGTTCACCATGGGCGCGCGCCCGGTTGCCTGCTTAAACCTGTTGCGTTTCGGCGCGCCAAATCATCCGCGCACGCGCCATCTTGTTGCGGGCGTCGTCGCCGGGATCGGCGCCTATGGCAATAGCTTTGGGGTGCCAACCGTCGGTGGGTCAACCAATTTCGACAAGAGCTACGACGGCAATATTCTCGTCAACGCCATGGCGGCGGGCATCGCCGGCACGAACGAGATTTTCTACGCCAAGGCCAGCGGAATCGGGAACAAGATCGTCTATCTCGGCTCGAAGACCGGCCGCGACGGAATGCATGGCGCGACCATGGCATCGGCCGCTTTCGAGGCCGACGCGGAGGAAAAGCGCCCAACGGTGCAGGTCGGCGATCCTTTCACCGAAAAGCTCTTGCTCGAAGCCTGCCTCGAATTGATGCAAACCGGCGCGGTCATCGCGATCCAAGACATGGGCGCGGCGGGCCTCACCTCCTCGGCGGTCGAAATGGGCGCCAAGGGCAATCTCGGGATCGCGCTCGACCTCGATCGCGTACCTTGCCGCGAGGCCGGCATGTCCGCTTATGAAATGCTGCTGTCGGAAAGCCAGGAGCGGATGCTGATGGTGCTCGATCCGGCCAAGGAAGAAGAGGCGGAGGCGGTCTTTTGCAAATGGGGCCTCGATTTCGCGGTCATCGGCGAGACCACGGACACGCTGCGATTCACGGTCACCCATCAAGGCGTGCTCAAAGCCGATCTGCCGATCAAGCAGCTTGGCGATTCGGCTCCCCTCTACGATCGCCCGCATATCGCGGCGCCCAAAAAACCCAACATAGATCCGGCCGGAATCGCCGCGCCGATCTCCCATGCCGAGGCGCTGGCGCGGTTGATGGCGTCCCCGGATCTTTGTTCCAAACGCTGGATTTTTGAGCAATACGACCATTTGATCCTTGGCAATACGGTGCAGCCGCCGGGCGGCGACGCGGCGGTGATCAGGATTGGCGATGGCCTCAAGGGCTTGGCGCTCACCACCGATGTGACGCAGCGCTACTGCGAGGCCGACCCTTACGAGGGGGCCAAGCAGGCCGTCGCCGAGGCCTGGCGCAACCTGACCGCCGCCGGCGCCCTGCCTCGCGCCATCACCGACAATCTCAATTTCGGCAATCCGGAAAAGCCGGAGATCATGGGCCAGCTTGTGGGCTGCATCGAGGGGATCGGCGAGGCATGCCGCGCGCTCGATTTCCCGGTCGTTTCCGGCAATGTGTCGCTCTACAACGAGAGCAGCGGCCGCGCGATCCTTCCCACCCCCGCGATCGGCGGCGTCGGCCTCGTCGAGGACGTGCGCCGGACCGCGAATTTGGCGTTCAAGCGGCCGGGCGAAAAAATTCTGTTGATCGGAAAGACGGCAGGCTGGCTCGGCCAGTCCCTCTATCTGCGTGATATTTGCGGCCGCGAGGACGGCGCGCCGCCCCCGGTCGATCTCGCGGCGGAAAGGCGCAACGGCGATTTCGTGCGGGGTCTCATCGAAAGCCGGGCGGTGACCGCCGCGCACGACGTTTCGGACGGCGGTTTGGCGGTGGCGCTCGCCGAGATGGCGATGGCGGGCGGGATTGGCGCCTCGATCGAGGTTTCGCCGCCGCTCCCGGAGCTTGGCTTTCTCTTCGGCGAGGATCAGGCCAGGTATATCGTAACGGCCATGCCGGAAACCGCGGATGCGATCCGGGACGCGGCGGAGACCGCTGGCGTGGCCTGTGAAATCATTGGCGTGACCGGCCAGCATACGTTGACCCTTGGTTTTGGGACCGCCATATTGCTGGACAACCTGGTGCGGGTCCATGAAGGGTGGCTTCCGGGCTACATGGAAGGCGCCAATCCTTGACGAGGAAAAGACGAGAAGGATATTGAGGAAGGTTATACGATGCCCATGCCTTCATCTGAAATCGAGCGCCTGATCAAGCAGGGCATTCCGGACGCCGAGGTCGAAATCACCGACCTTGCCGGCGACAACAACCATTACGCGGCGATCGTCATTTCCTCGGAATTCGCCGGCAAATCCAAGCTCCAACAGCATCAGCTCGTCTACAAGGCGCTCGGCGGCGCGATGGGTGGCGAGCTGCATGCGCTGCAGCTTCAGACCTGTGCGCCGACGTAAGTTTCACCGCATCTTCCACAACACTGCATCTTCCACAACGATGACCGTTATCTGAAAGGACCCGGCAATGGCTATCAAGGATCAAATCCAATCGACGATCGACACCAACGACGTTGTCTTGTTCATGAAAGGAACGCCGGACTTTCCGCAATGCGGTTTTTCGGGCCAAGTCGTCCAGATCCTAAATCATATGGACGTCTCGTATAAGCCGGTGAATTGTCTTGCGAGCGACGAGATTCGCCAAGGAATCAAGGAATTTTCCGACTGGCCGACGATTCCTCAGCTTTATGTCAAAGGCGAGTTCATTGGCGGGTGCGACATTGTCCGGGAAATGTTCCAATCGGGCGAACTCGCGGCGCATTTGGCGGACAAGGGGATCGCCTGCAGCCAACCAACCAAGGCATGATTTTCGCGGCCTGTGGTCCGCTCAAGATTGCCCGGGGCCGAACAGTTCTCCGGCCCGCCGCCACATTGGCCGGCACCATGATTTTCTAATTTTTCTTTTACGGTAAATCCTGCTTGAAAAGGCGAACTTTTGAACGCTGGTTGGGTTTTGGAAGAAGGTTCGTGGGAGATCGGCTGGTGGGATTCGGCCCCTAGGGTTAGGACTTAATTAATGATGAGATGATTCAAACGTTTGGCAGTCACCCAGGAAGGGGATGTCA
>JBATYB010000034.1:0-1963 GCA_049673825.1 Methylocella sp.
AAAATATGATCTTCAGGATGGTTCCGGTTATAATCGAAAACCCGACGATTTAGCCTTTGCCAAGAGCAGAAAGTCCGCATTTCCCATGGCCAAACCCGCCGCCGGGCCGCTGGTCCCTTTGGTCCCCGAAACTGAAGCCTATTACGGCGCCGATTCGATCAAGGTGCTGCGCGGCCTCGATGCCGTGCGCAAGCGCCCAGGCATGTATATCGGCGATACCGACGATGGCTCCGGCCTCCATCACATGGTCTATGAAGTCGTTGATAACGCCATCGACGAGGCGCTGGCCGGCTATGCTACGCGCGTCACGGTGACGCTCAATGCCGACGGTTCGGTCACCGTCACCGACGACGGGCGCGGGATTCCGACGGATATTCATAGTGAGGAGGGTGTCTCGGCGGCGGAGGTCATCATGACCCAGCTGCACGCCGGCGGAAAATTCGATCAGAATTCTTATAAGGTGTCGGGCGGGCTGCACGGCGTCGGTGTTTCCGTCGTCAACGCGCTTTCGAGCTGGTTGACCCTGAGGATCTGGCGCCACGGCAAGGAGCATATTCTTCGTTTCGAGCATGGCGACGCGGTCATGCCGCTTGAGGTCACGGGGCCCGCGCCGGAAATCGCCGGAAAACCCAAACGCGGCACCGAAGTCACCTTTCTGGCTTCGCCCAAGACCTTCACGATGGTCGATTTCGACCATGCGATCATCGAACATCGTCTGCGCGAGCTCGCCTTCCTGAATTCCGGGGTGCGCATCGAACTCACGGACGCTCGCGGCGCCGAGGTCAAGCGGGAGGAGCTTTACTACGACGGCGGCCTTGAGGCTTTCGTGCGCTACCTCGATCGGGCCAAGACGCCGCTCATCGGAAACCCGATCGTGATCAAGGGCGAACGCGAAAAGATCACGGTCGAAGCCGCCCTTTGGTGGAACGATTCCTACCACGAGCATGTGCTCGCCTTCACCAACAACATTCCGCAGCGCGACGGCGGGACGCATCTCGCGGGGCTGCGCGCGGGGCTGACCCGTCAGGTGACAGGTTACGCGGAGCGCGCCGGTCTCGCCAGGCGCGAGAAGGTCGATCTCAACGGAGACGATTGCCGCGAGGGCTTGACTTGCGTGCTTTCGGTGAAGGCTCCCGACCCGAAATTTTCCTCGCAAACCAAGGAAAAGCTGGTGTCCTCCGAGGTGCGGCCGGCGGTGGAAGGCCTCGTCAACGAAATGCTCGGGGCTTGGTTCGAGGAGCATCCGCAGGACGCGCGCGTCGTCGTCGGCAAGGTGGTGGAAGCGGCGCAGGCACGCGAAGCGGCGCGCAAGGCCCGCGAGCTAACCCGCCGCAAGGGGGCGCTCGATGTCGCCAATCTGCCGGGCAAGCTCGCCGATTGCCAGGAGCGCGATCCGGCCAAGGCGGAATTGTTTCTCGTCGAGGGCGATTCGGCGGGCGGCTCCGCCAAGCAAGGCCGCAACCGGGAGTATCAGGCCGTGCTTCCGTTGCGCGGAAAAATCCTCAATGTCGAGCGGGCGCGCTTCGACAAGATTCTATCGAGCCAGGAAATCGGGACCTTGATCACCGCGCTCGGCACCGGGATCGGGCGCGACGACTTCAATGCGGACAAACTGCGCTATCACAAGATCATCGTCATGACCGACGCGGATGTCGACGGCTCGCATATCCGCACGCTTCTGCTTACGTTTTTCTTCCGCCAGATGCGCGAGCTTATCGAGCGCGGGCATCTTTATATCGCGCAGCCGCCGCTCTACAAAGTCAAGCGTGGCGGCTCCGAGCAGTATCTGAAGGACGAGCGCGCGCGCGAGGATTATCTGATCGGCAATGGTCTTGACGCCGCCGTGCTGCGGCTTGCGAGCGGCGAGGAGCGCGCCGGCGCCGACCTCCGCGCGATCGTCGAAGAGGCGCGGGCCGTGCGGCAGATGCTCGCGGGACTCCATTCGCGCTACGATCGCCAAGCC
>JBATYB010000035.1:0-8965 GCA_049673825.1 Methylocella sp.
CTCGCAGGCATAGCGGCTATTGACCGCCGGCACACCGCGAATAATGCCGCTCCGGTGATTGAGCACCGCCCCGATCACATGCGGCGCGATCCCCAGCCGCGCCATACCGAAGGCGGCCGTGCGACGCAAATCGTGCTGGACCCCATAGTGCCAAGCGGGGCGCAGCCGCGCCTGGCGCGGGGTGCAGCTTTCGAGCCTGCCATCGCCTCCTCGCTGAACCAGACGGTGAGACTGCCTCGCTGCCGCAAGGCGGCGGCATACTCTGCCTATGCACATGGCCTTGGGGTTGGGATTAGCTGCCTGCCAGAAGGGCGTGCCACGACAAACCCCTGTTTTTGATCAGCCGGATGCGCGGCGGAACGTACCCTGACCGTTGACGTCGAGATTCTCGATCGTCACCGACTTCGCCTTCCCATCGGCTCCGGCCATGAATGTTACCGCGCTCGGGCCATAGGCATTCTCGCCGACCGGCTGAAAGGCGAATACATCCCGGTCGAAATGAAGCAGCGCAAACGAATCCGGGTTCGGGCCGAGTTTCAGGACCAGCCCGGCATCGGTTCCGGCGATCTCGATCGCGCCAAACAGGTCGTTGCGGTAGGCGCCCGCATAAGCAGCGGCCGGCAGCGCCGGGGACGGCCGCGCGGGCGGCTTCGAATAGTCAACCGCGGTGCCATATCCCGGCGCCATGGCCTTCGCGAGGAGCTGCTCGAACAACCCGAGCCAATCCCTTTCGACCTTGCCGGTCAATACGATGTCGAGGAAGCTCCTGCAAACTGCCTCCGGGACTCCAACGGGCTGCGTGTTGGTCAGCGCAACGATGCCGATCTGCTCGATCGGGAGCACTTTGACGCACGTCGCGGCGCCTAGGTTGAATCCCCCGGAATGGCTCCAGCGAATGCGGCCCTGCTCGTCATAGCTCACGCCCCAGCCGAGCCCGTAGAACGCAGGGCGGTCGACCATCGGGTTCCCGGCCGGCGTGCTGACGATTTGCGGTCGATGGGTCTCGTCGAGCAGCGCCGCCTTGATGAGTTCACGCCCGTCCACGGTACCCCTGCCAAGTTGCAGGCGCAGCCATTTCGCCATGTCGCGTGCCGAAGAGCTGACCCCACCCGCGGGCGATTGCGCGTCAGGGTCGCGGGTGTATTTCGCGAGCCAGGCGCCGTCCCGCCGGACGTGACCAAAGGCCCGATTCGGAGACGCGATGAAATCGGCGAAACGTGAACTCGTATTCATCATCCCGAGCATCTGGTACAGCCGCTCGGCGGACACGTCTTCCCATGATTTTCCACTGACCTTGGCCGCCGCGACCGCCGCCGCGGTAAAACCGAAATTCGTGTAGGCGTAGCGGGACCGAAAGCTGCTATCCGGTCTTACATAGCGCAGGCGATGCAGGATCTCGGTCCGGTCGTAGCCCATGTCTTCCAGGGCGTCCCCGGCATGGTCCGGCAAACCGCTGCGATGAGAGAACATGTCGCGCAGCGTGACATTTCGCGTCACCCACGCATCATGCATCGCAAAAGTAGGGTCGTGGCGGATGATCGGATCGTCCCAGGCGACCAGGCCGTCGCCGGCAAGCGCTGCAACCACTGTCGAGGCGACCGGCTTCGAAAGGGAGGCGAGCTGGAAGATCGTGTCGGGATTGACCAGTTCGGGCTTGCCCGCCTGTTTCACGCCGAACCCCTTGAGGTAGATGAGCTTATCCTTGGAGACCATGGCGACGGACAGGCCAGGGACACCCGTTCGTTTCAGGACATCGGCCGCCAGATTGTCCAGTTCCGGGAGATATTTGTCGATCCTCCCCCTTGTGACGACCGCGGAAGCCCGCGCGAACGCTGCCCTCGGCATAAGCAGCCCAAGCGATGTCGCGGATAGTAGGCTGCGTCGTGATAGTTTCATGCGGGCGCCGGTTCCGTATGCATCCGGCACTTCCCAAAGGGACGGCCAAATCAACCGTGACAAAAGCGTATCCTTGGTCCCGCCAGTTCTGCAAGTGCCGTGGAAAGTCGTCGCTCCCCCGCTTCGGTTCTGGTGAATCTCCGGCAGGTCACGGCCACCTCCTCACCTCTGCCGCGATCTCTTCCCCGCGTAGGGATTGTCGCCGGTTTTTTTCGAGATGCGGATGGGGACGCCCGGCAGATCGAAGGCTTGGCGCAGGCCATTGGCGAGAAAGCGTTCGTAACTCGCGGGCAGAGCGTCGAGCTGATTGCCGAAAAGGATGAAATAAGGCGGCCGCGCGCGGAGTTGCGTCATGTAGCGGATTTTGATGCGCCGCCCAGCGACCGCGGGCGGCGGGGTCTGCTCGAGGGTGGCCGCAAGCCAGCGATTGAGCCGCGCCGTCGAAATCCGTTTGTTCCAGATTTCATGGACGCGGAAAATCGCCTCCATCAGCCTCTCGACACCTTCCCCCGTCGCGCCGGAAACCGGCATGACCGGCGCGCCTTTCACCTGAGGCAAAAGCCTCCCCGCCTCCGCCCGCAATTCCGCAAGCGTGGCGCCCTTGGCCGCGATCAGATCCCAGTTGTTGAGGCCGATGACGAGCGCCCTGCCCTCGCGTTCGGCGAGATCGGCGAGAGTCAGATCCTGCTTCTCGAAAGGGATCGCCGCGTCGAGCAGCAACACCACGACCTCGGCGAATTTCGCCGCGCGCAAGGCATCGGCCCCGGCCAGCTTTTCCAAATCGTCCACGACCCTTGCGCGCTTGCGCAAGCCTGCCGTGTCGAACATTTTGATCCGACGGTTTTGCCACTCGAAATCGATGCCGATCGTATCGCGGGTGAGGCTGGGTTCGGGTCCCGTCAGCAGCCGGTCCTGACCGAGAATCCGGTTGAGGAGCGTCGACTTGCCGGCATTCGGACGGCCAATGATCGCGATCCGCAGCGGCTTCGTGAGATCGAGCTCGGAGCCATCTTGATCATCGCCCGGCGGCGCGGGCGGCGCATCTTCCTCCGGCTCATCCGGCAGGGCGGTTGCTTCCGGGAGCGCCTCGCGCAAGGCAACATAGAGCGCGGCGAAGCCGTCCCCATGTTCGGCCGACAGCGGCACCGGCTCGCCTAGCCCCAAATCGAAGCCTTCGAGCGCGCCCGCCGCGCCGGCGCGCCCCTCGGCCTTGTTGGCGACGAGGATCAATGGCTTATTCGCGCGGCGAGCGAGATTGGCGAAGAAGCGATCGGCCGGCGTCAAACCGGCGCGCGAGTCGAACACGAAGAATATCGCATCGGCGAGGTCGAGCGCCGCGCCGGTCTGCGCGCGCATCCGGCCGGGCAAGGAGGCGCCGTCGCCCTCCTCCAGTCCGGCGGTGTCGATGATCTTGAAGGCGAGATCGCCTAGTCTGGCCTCGCCCTCGCGTCTGTCGCGGGTCACCCCTGGGCGGTCATTCACGAGCGCGAGCTTTTTCCCGGCGAGCCGGTTGAAGAGCGTCGATTTGCCGACGTTCGGCCGGCCGATGATCGCGACGGTAAACATCGTTCCGGACCGTTACTTGGCCGGCGCGTCTCCGGGCGGCGGGGTTGCAGCTTGCGCATTCCCCGGCGGCAACGTCGCGGATTGAACCAGACCGAGAAGAGCCCCTGCGCGCATGCGGACCCCGTCCGGCGCTCGCGGGTCGGAGACGATCGCATCGAACCAGTTCCCAGCGGTGTCGAAAGCGTTCCGCTTCAACGCGGCAAGGCCAAGCAGCTCGCGGATCTGGTGGCGATAGGGAAAAAAGTCCGAGGCGAGCGGCGCGAATCTTCGTTCGAATTCCAGCGGATCGTCGCTGTCAAGGCGCAGCATGGCCGCGCGGAGTTCGGCGAAATCCTTGAAGGCCGGATCGAAGCTCGGGTCGGCCGCCAACGCCTCATAATCCTTGATCGCCGCCCGCGGATCGCTGGCCGCGCGCTCGTCCGCCGCGCGCAGACGCGCGAGGATCGCATAACCCTTTGGCGCGGTTTTGCTCAAGGCATCGAAAGCGGCCGCGGCTTCGGCGGACTTGCCGTCGCGCGACAGTTGCGCGGCGGCTTCGTATTTCGCGCTGGCTGCCTGCGCCGCCTCGTCGCGGTAATGGCCGTAGAGGCGCCCGCCCCCCGTCGCGGCCACGACGAGAACAGCCAAGGCGATCAACAAATAGCGGTATTTGGTCCAATACCGCAGGACTCGGTCGCGGCGGACGTCTTCGTCGACTTCGCGGAAAAACTCGGTCATTTGCATCTCATGCGCTGATCGATCCCTTGCCATTCGTGCCTGTCAGGTAGCATGCGCGGGTCAGAAACGCCACCCGCCACCGTTTTTCAGCGCATGCGGTCTCGCGCGGCGGAAAGCCCGCCTTCCGCGCGGACATGGGCCGTCGCGGCGGCAAGGCCGAACAACGGCATATTGGCATAGATGGTTTCATATTTGCCCGGCTCGACGAGATAGGTCTCATGCCAAATGCCGACCGTGCCGTCCTTGCCGACCGCACGGTTAAACGCCGCCCAGGCCGGAAAGTGCTACGCGGAAATATCATGCGCATAGGCCATGAGCTTGTCAAACGAGTCCCAATATTGCTGCACAAGGAAAATCCGCCCGGAATGATACACCCGGTGCGAGAGCAAACCCGCGTCTGGCTTGCGGTCAAGCTCGGCGAGCATCCGCGGCATGGCGGTGAAGACAGGCAGCCATTTATGCGCCGCCCATAGCTTGTTCAGCCGCAAGCCAATCAGAAAAAGCACGAGAGGCTTGTCGGTGCGCGCCGTATAGCGGCCGTTGAAAATTTCAGCCATGTCCGGTCTCCTCGCGATCGTCGATTCCGCGACGGTAGTGACGGTAGTACAGAGGCAGACTCTTGGCCCGCGCCGCGGGAACACCGCGGAGGGACCACTCCCACACTCACTCGGCCGCGCGCCGCGCTGGTGTGGCATCCACCTTTAGGACGAATGCCGCTTTGCCGCGCTCCCCGCCATGATCCCGCGCAATCAGGGTGTAGATCGCCGGCGTCACGAACAGCGTGAAAATCGTACCGATGCTCATCCCCGCCGCGATGACGATTCCGATCGCGAAGCGGCTCTTCGCTCCGGCGCCCTCGGCGACAATCAGGGGAACCATCCCGACCACCATGGCCGCCGTGGTCATGAGGATCGGGCGCAACCGCACGGAGGCGGCATGCTCGATCGCCTCGCGGCGGCCAAAACCTTCCTGCACCTGAAGCTTGTTGGCGAATTCCACCATCAGGATCCCGTGTTTGGAAATGAGGCCGATCAAAGTGACGAGCCCGATCTGCGAATAAATATTCATGCTCGCCGCGCCGGCAACTCCAAGTATGTTCAAAGGCAAAAGCGCGCCGAACATCGAGGTCGGCAGGGCGATGAGAATAATGAAAGGATCGCGGAAGCTTTCGAATTGCGCCGCGAGCACAAGGAAGATCACAATCAGCGCGAAGACGAAAGTGACGATGAGCGTATTGCCTTCCTGGACGAACTGCCGGCTCTCTCCCTGGTAATCGACGCTGTAGCCCTCCGGCAAAAGCTCTTTTGCCTTCCGTTGCAGAAAGCCGATGGCTTCACCAAGCGTATGGCCAGGGAACGGCACGCCCTGCAACGTCGCCGAGTTCAATTGCTGGAACGTCGGCAATCCATTCGGCTGCACGCTCGTCGAGAGGCTCGCGACCGTCGCGAGCGAAACCAGCGCGCCGGAACTGGTGCGCAGCTGATAGCGGGTCAGCCAATCCGGGGTGAGCCGGAACTCCCTCGGCGCCTGCGGGATGACTTCGTAGCTGCGTCCATGCAGGCTGAAACGGTTGACATAATTTCCGCCGAGCAACGTGGCGAGCGAGGAGCCGATATCCTGCATGCTGATGCCGAGGCGGTTCGCCTTGTCCGCATCGATCTTGAAGTCGATTTGCGGCATATCGAATTTGAGATCGCTGTTGGCGAAGAGAAACAGCCCGCTGTCGCGCGCGGCTGTCTCGATCCCGGCCATGACGTTCACGAGCTGACGGTAATCGCCGATCGTCCGGATCACGAATTGCACGGGAGGCCCGCCCGTCGAGCCAGGCAGCGATGGCCGGCCGAAGGCCAGGATCTCGGCTCCGGTGACCTTGGCGAGCTTCGGCTGGAGAGCCTCCATGATCTCCTTCTGATTGCGGTTGCGCTCGCCCCATGGCTTCAACAGGAGGCCGCCAAAACCCTCGTGCACGCTGGGCGATCCATTGATGATGAAAACATGCTCTCTTTCAGGGAAGTCGCTGGCCGCCGCTTCCACCTGCGCGGTCGTCTTTTCCATATAGTCGAGGTTGGCGTATTGAGGTGTCTTTATAAGAGCGAAAATGATGCCCTGATCTTCCTCGGGCGCCAGTTCCTTCGGGGTAGAGGCAAACATCACGCCGGTGAGCGCCAGGACGCCAATGAGGATCAGGACGGTCAGCGCGCGAAAACCGAGAGTCTTGTGAAGCCGCCGCTGATAGCGCTGCCGCAATCCGTCAAATACCCGGTCGAGGAAGGCGGGAAACCCGCGCGCTTGCGCCCGGGGCGGTTTCAGCAAGCGCGAGCACATCATCGGCGACAAGGTAAGCGCGATGATGCCGGAGACGACGACCGAACCCGCGAGGGTGAACGCGAATTCGCGAAACAGCGAGCCGGTCAAACCGGAGACAAAGCCAATTGGCGCATACACCGCGGCCAGCGTGATCGTCATCGCAATCACCGGGCCGGTGATCTCGTGCGCGCCTTGCAGGGCCGCGTCGCGCGCGGGCATCCCCTCTTCCATGTGGCGGTAGATATTTTCAACGACGACGATCGCATCGTCCACGACGAGACCGATCGCCAGCACGAGCGCGAGCAAGGTCAAGAGGTTCAGCGAATAGCCAAGCGCGAAAAGAATGGTCATCACGCCGACGAGAGAAAGCGGAATGGTCACGATCGGGATAATCGTCGAGCGCAGATTGCCGAGGAAAAGAAAAATCACCACGATGACGATCAGCGCCGCTTCGCCAAGCGTCTTTTCGACTTCCCGGATCGAGGCACGGATGAATTTCGTCGCGTCATAGGCGATGGCGGCATTGAGCCCCGCGGGAAGTTGCGACTGGAGTTCCGGAAAAGCCTTGCGGACATCGTCGATCACATCGAGGGGGTTCGCGGTCGGGGTCGCGTAAATGCCGATGAAGACGGCCTTGAGACCTTCGAAAGCGGAAGACGAATCGACCGACTCCGGGCCGAGTTCGATATCGGCTATGTCGCCGAGCCTTATCAGCGCGTCGCCGCGGGCCGCGACGACCAGCTGGCCGAAGGCCTTCGCGGAATCGAGCGAGGTCTCGGCATTGATGCTGGTTTGGACGAAATCGCCCTTGATCTCGCCCGCCGCGGCCGTGAAATTGTTGGCGGCCAGGGCGGCCGAGACATCGGAGGGCGTCACGCCGCGCGCGGCCATCCGGTTCGGATTGAGCCACACCCGCATCGCGAAGGTTTGGCCGCCGAGAATCTGGGCGTTGGCAACCCCGTCGATCGTCTGCAATCTCGGCTGCACCACGCGGTTCAAATAATCCGTGATTTGCGAGGGGGTGAGAACCTTCGAATTGAAGGACATGTAAAGGACAGCGGTCGAATCGCCGGTCTGCTTGGTAACGACAGGATCGAAAGCCTCGCGTGGCAAAAGATATTTGACTTGATTTACCTTCGCCAAGACATCGGCGACCGCGCGGTCCGCATTGGCGTTGAGGAGAAGATTGAGGGTAATCGTCGAGGTATTCTGCTGCGAATTCGAAACCAGCGTGTCAATGCCTTCGGCACTCGCCACCGCCTGCATCAGGGGCGTCGTGATGAAGCCCTTGATCAGATCGGCGTTGGCGCCTGGATAGAGCGTCGTGATGGTGATCGTGGCCGACGAGAGTTCGGGAAATTGGCGGACCTGCAGCTTCAAGCCGGATTGAATCCCGGCGAGCAGAATCAAAAGGCTGACCACGCTGGCCAATACCGGCCGCCGGATAAAAATATCGGTAAACGACATTCCCTATTCCTTCGGCCTCGCCGCTGGCGGCTCGAGGCGCGCGGCGCGATCGATGCGCACCCGCGCACCGGACTGCAGCTTGAGCTGACCTTCGGTCACGATTATTTCGCCCGGCTCGACGCCCTCGACGATGGCGACCCGGTCTTCCCGCGTGTCGCCGGCGCGCACCACCCGCCGTTCGACCTTCCAAACCGCATCTTCGTTGGCCTGCGCCGCCTGCGCCCCGCCCGTATCCGGCGCGAAGGGCTTCACCACGAAAACGCTGTCGCCGTAGAGCGAGTAAGTGACTGCGGTCCGGGGCAGCGTCACGACCTTTTGGGGCGCGCCCGCGATGACGTTCACATTGGCGAACATACCGGACCATAGTTGCCTTTTCTTGTTGTCAAGCTGGCCCCGCACCAATACATTGCGGCTATCCCGGGCGACGCGCGCATCGACGGTCTTGATCACGCCATGGAAAATCTGGCCGGGATAAGCATCGACCTCGACTTCGATGGGCTCACCCGGCTTTAGGAGACCGAACGATTTTTCGGGGACGGGGAAGTCAACGAAAATCGGATCGAGTTGCTGCAAGGTAATGAGGCCCATTCCCGGCGAAACATATTGTCCGAGATCCAATTTACGAATGCCGACCCGCCCGGCGAACGGCGCGGTGAGGGTTTTCTGGGCGATGATCGCGCGGACCCGCTCGGCGGCGGCGGCGGCGGAATCGCGCGCGGCCTCCGCGGCATCGAAATTGGCCTTGGCCGTGTTGCCGCGCAAGATCAGCTGACGCTGTCTTTCGAGCGCCAGCTCGGCGTTCTTGAGGACCGCGAGATTATTCTTGAGATCGGCCTGCTCGACCGAATTGTCGATTTCAAAAAGAGGGGCGCCCTTTTCAACGTCCTGGCCCGACTCGACCCGGACCGATACGACCGCTCCGCCGATTTGAGGCGCGATATCGATTTCTTGCACCGCTCGGAAGGTCCCAATCGCCGGCAGGCGCGGCGCCCAGGTCTCGATTTCGGCCATG
>JBATYB010000036.1:0-7329 GCA_049673825.1 Methylocella sp.
CATCTCGCCTCCGTCGACAAAAGCGGAGCGGTTCAGGAATGGCTGGCGCGCCACACGGGCGAGATCGGGATTTTCACTCTTCCGGCCGATCCGCCGGAACACAACCCAGATCAATATCTCAACAACGAGCTCAAGCAGACGATCAACAACAAACCGCCCGCCAGGAGCCGCGATGGCCCCGTCGCGACCACCTCGTCGATCCTCGGATCGATCCAGAGGCGCCCGGATCGGGTCAAGTCATACTTCCACGCAAAACACCTGCGCGACGCCGCTTGAATGGTCACTTGTAATGTTAGGCTATTAGAAGTAGAGATTCAAACTTGTTCAAACACGGATTGCGCTCAAATGCCACGAATTGCCGGCAATCCAAAGATGCGGCGGCTGCTTACATTATGGATAAAGAGGCGGCGCGGCGGGATCAATTCGATCCGGCGGAAGATTGAATTGTGCTCTTGGCGGCGTCCTTGAGCCAATATTCGTTTCCCTTCAACACTTCGACCTCGCCAAAGGGCGAGGGCGATTGGTTGAGCAGAGAGGAAGGCCTATTGCGGACATAAGTGTCGAAGAACGCGAGGAGATAGGCATCGCGTATCGACTTGACTCGATAAGGATTCGAGACAAACCACGTTTTGAAAAAGTTACGGCTGAAGCTCAGATCGGAAAGATTTTCATGATAGGCCTCGACAACCCGGAACCCAAATCCGTCGGGACGGTTGGCTAGCCGCACTTCCTCGCGCCGATCGCGAGCGTCCAGCACTGCCTCAAACCGCTTGGTAGGGGACTGCAGTTGGCGCGGCGCCGGAAAGACAGCGTCCCCGGAGAGGATAATTAAGTAAGGCTTATCGAGAGCCCCAAACGCCGCGCGGCCGAACAGGTCACCGTCGAGATTTGCCACGGCAGCGACGCGCGGGTCAAAGGTGCCGGCTTCCGCCGCCGTGGCCCCCCCAAAGGAAAAGCCAAAGAACCCAATCCGGCCGAATTGGATCCGTGCGCGCCAGTCCGCGTTGGCGCAGGCTTTGAGCCGGTCGAGCGCGGTTAATGCTTTTTCGGCTTGGCGGCGGACTTTGCGGTCGCCGATCCGCAAAGTGGTTTTCAAGGCCTCGGCGGATGAAAGGTCGTAAGTCAAGGGTTGCCAGTCGTCCGGAGCGCCCAGCGGGAGCGGATCGCGATCGATGTCGTCAATGGCCATCACAACATATCCATGGCTCGCAAGCTCCGCGGCAGTCGAGGCATTGTCGTCCTTTGCGCCGCCATTCGATGGCGCGTAGAGGAGAATGGGAAACTGTGCCCGACTATCAGAAAGGCGACGATCATCCATAACCTTTGAACAGGCAACCGGCGTCGCGGGGACGGACGACAAGTCCATTGCGGGAAGGTTCGCCGCCGAAGGATACCAGATTTGCACAAAGATCGTTGGGTCACTGGCCGCTGAAGCCAGGAGAGCGGTGTTGACGGCCGTAACCTGAAATGGGCCGGAAGTTGCCATTGGTGCCCCGGGGATAACGAAAAGCCGCAAGGCCGTTAAGATACGGGGCACCGATGGGACGAAGAGCAGACCGCCGATCCCAAATCCAGCTGCTAATGCAACTCGGATGAATGCGCGCGTTGGCCGCGTCGAACGATACTGTTCGATCGTTATAACAATGGCCGCCAGGATGATCAGCGCGCCGATTATCCAACCATATCGGTCGCGCCAGTTATCGAAACTCATATCCGATATCCTCGCGATTATTTCGGGGAGCGGCGGCACCGTCCCTCGGGTCGTAGTCAACCTCTCTTGATTGCCTTGTGATCAATCATCGCTCAAAATAATCAAAGTGGATCCGTAAAAAGTCTGTCCCCTGTCTCGACATTTGCCATAGCTTGGCGTTTCCGCGCAATTGCCTTGTTTTGCCTTTCCAAAATAAGCGATGCGGCTGGCATGAGTGGAGTATATTCCTTAAGCCCGCGAGGCTTCACTCCGGACCGTATGGTTGCGCTCTGCATCCGCTTGGTCGAGCAGAGGCCGCAGATGTTCGGCGATCCGGGACGCCCCCTCATCCTGGAACATACCCACGTGCCCGCCGGGGACCCGGTGAACGAAGAGCCTGCCCTTGATAAGATCGGGCCATGCCATCTTCGGGTCGACAAAACGGGTCACGACTGAGTAGCTTTGCAACAGCACCACGTTGCCAACCGATGCGGATGCCCGGTAGCGGCCTCGCGCTTCTTCGAGATGGGGTGTGAACCACTGGCTGGCCGCCCAGCCTTGCTCTTCCAGCTTTCCCCGGCTGACGAGGTGTAGCGCGGCGGCCAAGTCCACAATCCTGCTCTCGCGCAGCAGCCTGTAGGCCCCAAGAAACTCCTCCACCGGCAGCTTACCGCTCAAAACGAGTCGGCATTTAGCCGTAGCGATGGACAACCGGGTGGACCAGAGGAATAGAAAACGCCGGATCAACGGAAGGCTCTTGATATAGCCTGGCAACCAGGTGTCGACCATCACGACCAGCGGAACTGACTCTCCCGCCTGTCTCAATTGCTGCGCCACTTCATAGGCGATTACTCCCGCTACACAAAGTCCAAACAGGATATAGGGACCGTGCGGCTGTGCCTCGCGGATAAGGCGCACATAATCAGCCGCAATCGCATTCATGTCGCGGCGGACCAATGAACGAGGATTGCTGGGATCGAACAGCTGAATGCCAAGAAACGGCCGATCCGTTCCAATCTTTCGCGCGAGAATGTAATAGTTCATCGTATTGTTGATAGCGATAATTGGCGTCTTGTCGCCGAGCGGTTGAATCTGGACGATGCGCCAAGTTTCCGGGGGCGCTTCGATCCTGGACACATGGGCTGCGAACTCTCGCACGGTCGGCGCCTGAAAAAGGGTCATGACATTGATTTTGACGCCAAAGGTGCTCGCGACTTTGGTCATGAGCCGCATGGCCATCAAGGAATGCCCGCCGAGCTCGAAGAAATTCGACGTAGGGCCGATTTCCCGAACTTGAAGGACATCCCGCCAGATCGCCATCATCCGTACTTCGGCACCGGTCGGCTCTCCGATTGGAGGCGCGCTTGGCGGCGGTCGCGGCGCGTCGATCGCGGCGACACCGTCGATGGATTTGGGGGGAGCGATTCTGCCTCGGACCGGCGGAACCAGCGAGGACAATCTCGCATCGGGATTAGAAATAGCGTACTCGAAAGCGGCCATAAGGAATTGATGCAGCCGCTCGGCCGTTTGTCGTTCGAATAGGTCGGGCTTGTACTCCATCGCTATCCGCCAGCCTTGCGGCCAATGGACCATGTAAAAATTGAAATCATAGAGCGCGCCGGTGGACAGCGAGGGGAGGGCATTCAGGTAGAAGCCGCCGTAGTCTTTATGATCCATGAGATCGCGCAGGACGGTGAAGTTGATGGAGATGAGGGGCGTGCGCCCGGGATCGCGCGGGGGACTGAGAACCTCGACCAGCTTGTGGAAGGGCATCCGTTGGTGGATGAGCGCCTCCTGAACCGTTCCGTTCGTCCGTGCCAGGAATTCCGTGAAGGTCGGATCACCGGAAGCATCGAACCTCATCACGAGATTGTTGAGGAAAACGCCGATCAAGTTCTCGATGTCCACTTCGTCGCGTCCGCCGATCTGAGTCCCGAAAACCACATCCGTCTCGCCAGTGTAGCGGTGAAGCATCGCCCCGATCACGGCGCACCCAAAGGCGAACGGCGTCAGATTGTGTTGGCGCGCCGCGTCTTCCAGCTTGTTCCCAAGCGTCGGCGGCAGGCTGGCGGACAGGATTTCGCCTTGATAGGTCGACTCGGCCGGGCGCTCGTGGTCCGGAACAATCTCGAAATAGGGCGCTTCCGCCAATTTGTTTTTCCAGTAGGCGATCTCCGCCTCGAAGCCGGCACTGGAGAAATATTCCTTCTGCCAGAGGCAATAGTCGCCGTATTGCAGCGGCAGCTCGGGCAGAACGCAGGCGCGGTTGGCCTCCAACGCCTCGGCGATCGTGCCGAATTCATGGGCGAGGAGGCGGATGCACCAGCCGTCGAAGGTGATCTCATGCGTGGTCACCAGTAAAATTCCGTGATCGGCGGACAGGCGCAGCAAGGTCACCCGGATCAGCGGCAATTGTCCAATGTCGAACGGCACGTGCGCCTCGCGGCGGCCTAACGCCATCGCTTCATCGAGCCGCTTTTCCTCGGGAATGGCGCTCAGATCGACAACGGACAAATGGAAATCGAGGCGGCCGGCTACTTCCTGCACGAGTTCGCCGTCCTTATCGATGAACCTCGTGCGCAGGATCTCGTGCCGGTCGACGATCGTCTGAAAGGCTTGCTCGATCGTCGAAGCGTTGAAACGCCCCTTGAGCTCCCACCGCAGGGCGATGTTGAGAACCGAACTTCCAGGGCTTAGCGCATGGATGAACCAGCATCGCAGCTGCGACGACGAGCATGGAAATAACAGTTCTTCGCTCGGCTTCGTCTCCGGATCGGGCAAGTGCTGAACGCCTTCCATTGTCATCTCGATGATCATCGCAACGCACCCGCGCGGCGCCTGAAACTTTGCAACGAGGGCGCCGCATTGCTTGCCGCGAGCATCGATTCCTTCGGCTGTTCATTCGCGGCCCGCGCCAATTCGGCGATCGTCGGATGCCGCATCAGCTGTGCCGCGCCGAGGCCTAGGCCCTGGTCCCGCGTCCGGGCCGCGATGCGGAACAGATCGATGGAATCCGCCCCGAGCGCGAAGAGATTGTCGTGAATGCCAATCTCGCCAATTTGCAGCACTTCGCCCCATATCGTGGCGAGCTTGATCTCAAGCGGTGTCTGGGGTGGCGCAAGCACCCGCTCCGGTAACGCGCGCGCGGAATCGGGTCGCGGCAGCGCCTTGCGATCGATCTTACCGTTCTGGGTGCGGGGAAGCGCGTCGAGACGCAAGATTAGCGCTGGGATCATGTAATCCGGCACTTCCTCGCGCAATTTGGTTCGCAGCCCACTAAGGCTCTCGATAGTGCCTTCGGGCGCCGCGATATAGCCGACTAGGTCATCGCCGTGCAAAACGGCGGCTGTTTCCGGGCGGCCGGAAACGCGTTTCAGCGCATCTTCGACATCGCCAAGTTCGATGCGGAAACCGCGCAATTTGATTTGACTATCGGCGCGTCCGAGCAGTTCGAAGCGACCGTCCGCAAGATAGCGTGCGCGATCGCCGGTGCGATAGAGGCGCCCGTTCGGGCCGCGAGAAAACGGATTTTCCGTGAAGCTTTGCTGGGTGAGCGCTTGATTTTTATGATATCCCCGCGCGAGCCCCGCGCCGGCGATGCAAAGCTCTCCGGCGACCCCGATTGCCGCCGTATTTCCCGCCGCGTCAAGGATATACATGCCTGTGTTCGCGATCGGCCGGCCGAAAACGATGGCGTCGCCGGTTTGCCGTTCGGCCAGCGACCAGATCGTCGTTTCGGTCGGTCCGTACATGTTCCACAGTTCGCCCGATCCGAGATCCTGGGCGAGTTTCCGGTCGAGCGCCTCGCCACCGCACAGGATTTTGAGCCCCTTCGGACTGAGCCCCGCTTCCAGCAATACCCGCCATAGGGCCGGGGTGGCCTGCATCACCGTTGTCGAGGTGCGGGTGATCTGGGCGGCCAGGGAAAACGGCTCCATGACATCGGCCCGGCTCGCGATCACGAGCTCGGCGCCGGCCGTCAACGGCAGGAAGATTTCAAGAGCTGCAATATCGAAGCATGGCGTCGTCACGGCGAGGAAGACATCGGCGGCGCTAATGCCGGGCGATTGCCGCATCGCGGTCAGGAGGTTGACGACCGAGCGATGTTCGATATCGATGCCCTTGGGCCGGCCCGTCGAGCCGGAGGTGAACATACGATAAGCGAGATCGGTTGGGCGCACGTGCGGAAGAGGGGGCAGTTGTTCTTCGCCCGAGTCCGCGCCGGCTTCTCCGATGCCGATGCAGACCGGGATCGCCGCTTTGATGCCGTCTTCGAGCGTTGCCGAGGTCAAAGCGATCTTCACATCGGCCTCGGAAACGATCGCGCGGATGCGCGCGGGCGGATAGATCGGATCGAGCGGGACATAGGCGCCGCCCGCCTTGAGGACGGCCAGCATGGCGATGGCCAGCTCCGCCGAGCGGTCGAGATAAATCGCGACCGGCGTTTCGCGCGCGACCCCGGCGGCAATCAACCGCCAGGCCACACGATCCGCGCGCCTTATGAGTTCGCGATAGGTGACGGTGCTATCCTCGAAACGGACCGCGACGGCGTCCGGAGTAACCGTTGCCTGCAAATCGATCAATTCGTGAATGGCGAGTTCCGGGATGGTATGAACCGGCCCCGCGAAGGCGGCATGCAGCGCGTTCTCCTCCGCCTGGGTCAGGATCCGCAGCCGCAGGGCCGCCTGGTCCATATTGCCGGCGATGGCTTCGAGCAGCGTCCGGTAATGGCCGATCCAGCGCGCGATGGTCGCCTTGTCGAACAAGTCCGTGCTGTAATCGCAATCGACGATGAGGCCGTGATCCTCCGCGACGACATTGAAAAACAGATCGAAATTCACAAAACGCTTGGGATTGGGGTCGGTCGAGACGGCGAGATCCTGGAAGGGAAGATTTTGCCCGATCCGCTCCAGATTGAACTGCGCTTCGATCAAGGGGAGCCGGTTGACCTCCCGCGGCATATCGAGCGCCCGGACGAGGGACCCGAAAGTGTAGCTTTGATGATCGGCCGCATCGAGAAGAAGCTGCTGGGTCTTGCGCGCGGCCTCGAGGAAGGTGACGCCGTCTTCGAACTGGCCTCGCAACGGCAGGAAGTTGACGCAATGGCCGACGAGAGGCCCTTCGTCGTGCAAGCTCTGCCCGGCGGCGGGAATGCCGGCGACGATGTCGGTTTGTCCGCTCAAGCGGGCAAGCAGCAACTGATAGGCGGTCAACAGCACGGCGAACAAGGTGCAGCCGTTGCGCGCGGCCGCTTGCTTGACGCGCTCGGACAGGGAAGTCTCGATCGTTGCGCGCAGCGTGTCGCCACGGAAACTCTTAAGCGCCGGGCGCGGGCGATCGAGCGGCAGGGCCAAAGGCTCCGGCGGATGCGCGAATTGGCGCAGCCAATAGGCCTCCGCCTCCGGCTGCACCGCGCCGTGCCGCGCCGCATAGCCGACGAAGCTGTGTGCATCCGGCAGATTGGCGGTGACCCCGCTTAGGCTGGCCGAATAGAGCGCTCCAAGTTCTTCCAAAAGGATGTTCGTCGACCAGCCATCGCAGACGATGTGATGGGAGGTCAAGACCAGCATATGGCGGTCTTGGCCATGGTCCGGCACCAAGGTGAAGCGAATCAGCGGTCCCTCCGCCAGATCGAAGGG
>JBATYB010000037.1:0-2733 GCA_049673825.1 Methylocella sp.
GAGCCATTTCGCTTCGAGCGTGAGAACGCCAAAAGGGGTCGAAACCTGCATGCGGGGCGGCGTGTTGGAAGTGCCGTTCGCGGCGCCGGTGATCTGCCGGAGAAGCATCAGGATCGGCGCGGGCAGCCTGTCGCTGACTGGCACGTGGCGCGTGTAGTTGGTCGGCTCTCCCGCGAAAATTCTGAGCAGAGGCTCGAGCCCGCTGGTCTGGTAGACGATCCTCCCGTCGGACGTCGCGACCACCTGACCGCTCAGCACGGTAGGTCCTGCCATGCCGAGTTGAGCCTGATCTTCCTGGTGCGCCTGGCCGGATAACGGCCGCCGGAATGCATGCGCGAGCCAGGGCCGCAGCCGGTCGAGGAGCTGAACGTCGTCCGCCATAAAGGGGCGCGCGCTGCGCGGACGCGTGAGGCTAACAAATGCAATAGTCCGGCCGTCATCGCCGATCATCGCGTCCAAAATCCAGCAGGAATCGAGCGGCGCCTCTATTTCCCGGTAATAGCCGCTTTCCAGGTAATCGCCGCCCTGCCGGTGCAACGCCCAGCCGATGGCCACGGCGCGGACCCCCGGGACCCACAAAGACATGAGGGACGATGGATCATCCATGAACCGCCATAAACGCTCGCGGAATATTGCTCCGCTTTCGGGATTTTCGGAGTAGCCGGTGATTATCGTGGCATCGGGCGCAACAAGAGCCAGGCGTGACCCGCCATGTGGAATGATTTCGTGCAGCACCGGCGCAACCGCGACCATTGCGCTCTCAGGCGGCAGCCCGAGGCAGCACAAGGTCTTGAGATGCTCGACCGCCCCCATCGGCGCCTCCCCCAGGCGTAGGCGCTATTTTCCGGCACAATAGCAGCTCTCGTACCCCCTGAACAGGGGGTGCGGGACCTAACTGAACCACTTAAAATACCGGCATCTGGAGCACCAAACAATTTTTCCCCGTTGCCGGCCGCTCTCCAGGGGCTGGCAACGGGGGCTTGTTTCCGGTTCCGCGCGATTGCGGGAGGCTGGCGGCGTCCGGAATGACCAGAGTGAGGTTACAAGAGAAGATCATGATCACAATGTTTAGACCCCGGTTTAGATCCCGCGACGCAGCCTTTGCGGCGGCAAAGAGGTTAACCCATCTGGTTCCCGGCCATGATTACGAAGCATGGCCAGATCGGGGCTACTGGGTTCTCGTCATGCGTTATCGTGATGATGACGGCCATATCCGTTTCAAATTTGCGGGGCCTGCGGATCGCTTCAGCAAAAGGCATAATATTCAAGAGAAAACCCGTGCTCGAGAAGATGACTCACGCGTTTCCCGGCCAGCGCAGCCGCCATGTTTTTAAACCGGAGCGCGGGTTCACGCCTTCCGCGGTCTTGGCAAATCCTTCGCGCGAGTAAAACGCTAGCGCGCGGGCATTGTCCTGATTAACATCGAGAACGAGACCGTTCGGCGAAAGCCTTCGTGCCTCGTTAAGGAGGAGCTTTGCCGCGCCGGTACCTTTCGCTTCCGGCGCGACGGCGAGCTGATCGAGATAGGCCCGCGCCGGATCGAAGGTCGCGAAGCCGAGGAGCTGGTCCAACCCGTCAAAAGCGCAGATCGTGATCGCGCCGCCCGCCTCCAGGCCCCGCAGATGATCGAGAAACCACGGCCGCCGCGCCTCGAAATCGATGTCCGGCATGGCCTCCCGCCAGCTCGCCACCCAGACATCTGCAAGGCTCGCGCCATCGGCATCGGCTCGAACCCGCAGGCGCAATCCCGCAATTTGTGAAGGATGCCGCGCCAAGTTAGCAAGACCCCAATGTTTCATGACAGCGAATGAGGGGTTTCATGAAGAAGTGTAAACCGGAGAGATTTTCGCGGCATTGGCCGGGAGGCGCCGCGCGGCTTACCCGGCGCGCCGCAAACCTTGGCGCGCCTCATCTTGTTTTTGGCCCAGCCAGATTTTCAGGCCGAGCTCGGCGGAATTGTGAACATCGAGAGTCTGATAGAGCATTTTCGTGTGATCCGCGACCGAGGAAATTTGGATGCCGAGTTCGTCCGCGATCACTGGCTTCGGCTTTCCAAGGGCAAGTTGAATGCCGACCTTTGTCTGCGTCGGCGTCGCGCCGCTTTCCCGGAGCACGCGCGCCGCATGGGCAATGGGGTGCTCGTGGAGGTCGATCGTCACCGAGATGAGGCAGGATTTCGGATCCCGAGCGGCGTCCTCGGCAAGCGTGCCTGCCGGCACAAGCCATTTGGCTTCGAGCGTGAGAACACCATAGGCGGTCGAAATCCGCAGGCGGGGCGGCAAGTTGGAAGTGCCGTTCGCGGCACCGGTGATCTGCCGGAGAAGCCTCAAAATGGGCGGGGGCAGCCTGTCGCGGACTGGCACGTAGCGCGTGTAATTCACCGGCTCGCCCATGAGAATTATGAGAAGATGTTCGAGGCCGCTGGTCTGGTGGACGAGCCTCGCGTCAGAACTCACGATCAACTGACCGCTCAACACCGTTGGTCCTACCGTGACTATTGGAGCCTGATCCTCCTGGTGCACGTTGCAGGATAACGGCCGCCGGAACGCGTGCGCGAGCCAGGGCCGCAGCCGGTCGAGGCGCTGGACATCGTCCCCCGCAAACGGGCGGGCATTTCGCGGACGCGTCAGATGCACGGAGGCGATGGTCCGCCCCCCATCGCCGATCATGCCGCCCAAAAGCCAGCAGGAATCGAGCGGCGCCTCTAGTTCCCGGTAATAGCCACTGTCCAGG
>JBATYB010000038.1:0-3269 GCA_049673825.1 Methylocella sp.
TGGCAATGCCGCCGGTCCCGGCGCCGTGGCCTGCCGCCCCCCCTCCGGAGGCAATGCCGGTCCTGGCGCCTGCCGCCCCCGCTCCGTTGCTAATGCCGGTGCCGGCGACGCCTGCACCCGGGATGACGACGGCAGGAGCCTGGGCGTGAGCGGCAATCGAGAAACCGCCAACTAAAGCCGCCACCACGGCCAGGGTCAATCGCCACCGCATTTGCCTCTCCGTAACGCTGGCCGGTACCGCAGCTTTGGCACAGGTCCTTGAAATAATCACCCTTGCAATAGCATTAGAGCGTGATCCGTGAAAGGGGAAACCGCTGCCGCTCTTGAGTGGAGCCTGGGCCGGGACTCTGATTTAGCGGCCCTTGACGCGAAAGGGGCGGCCCCGCGCGGGCCGTGCGCCGGCGAGGCCTTCACTCCATCCGGAAATGCTTCGACAGTTTCAGCCCCTGACCCTGGTAATTCGAGACGGCGCTCGCGCCGTAAAGGAGTTGCGGCGGCGCGGCCATTTTCTCGTAGACGAGGCGCCCAACGACCTGGCCATCCTCCAGAAAGAACGGAACTTCGTGGCTGCGGACTTCCAGAACCGCGCGGGCGCATGGATGATTGTCCGCCCCAGCGCCGAAGCCAGGATCGAAAAAGCCTGCGTAATGCACCCTGAACGCGCCCATCGCCGGGTCGATCGGAACCATCTCGGCAGCGAGATCGGGCGGGATGTGCAACCGTTCGCGTGACGCCAGGATGTAGAACTCGTCTGGGTCGAGGATCAGCCTTTTGTCGCCGCGCGCCCTAACCTGAACCCAATAATCGGCGACGTCATAGTGGCCGACACGATCCACATCGAGAATATCCGCGTGTTTCTGGGCTTTGTATCCGATCACGCCGTCAACCGGCTCGGCGCTCAAGCCAACCCGAAGAACGAGCCCGTTACGCCGCAACTCCAAATCGTGGTCTACAAGCGGCATTCTTTTATGATGTTCGCGCAGCTCCTTCTCCTTGACGCCGAAATCGCTACCCTCCAGCTGCTGCGAGTTCAGCCTGCGGAAGCGGATCTGATTGAGCTTCGAGCCCTTGCGCACCCGCACGCTGAAGCTGCGCGGCGAAACCTCGGAGTAGAGACGCCCTTCATAGCCTCGTGCCACGCGGTCGAACACGTCCGATTTGTCGGTGATGAGGCGGGTGAAAATATCGAGGCGGCCGGTCGAGCTGTTCGGGTTGGCTATCGCCGAAATACTGTCCGGCAGATTCAAATGCTCGATAAGTGGGATCACATAGACGCAGCCACGCTCCAGGACGGCGCCATTGCCGTCGATGTTGATTTCGTCGTCTGCGCACTTGAGGGCATCGAAGCGCTCGCCAACCGAGTAGTCCTTGCCGGGCAAGAAACTCGCCCGCACCCTGTAGGCGCGCGCGCCTAAGCGCAGGTCGAGGCTCGCCGGCTGAAACTGCTCGCTCTCGATCTCGCCTTCGGCCTGAATCATCTTGCGCCGCGCCATCAGCTCGATTTTTTCGCGCGGAAGCAGGCCAAACTGCGTGCCGAACTCGTTGGCGCTCAGGAGCGGCGCCGCGCCGCTGGCGTATTCCGGCTCGGCGAAAAGGGAGAGCGGCTGGACGGTCATGATCGTTTTCGAACGCCTCGCGCGAAAGGGGCTTTCAATGGCGTCTTAGGACGAAACGAAGCCCCCGTCGCGAGACTTCATCTAAATTCCCCGCTGTCCACCGGGTTGAGATATGTTACATCGAGGGATAAACTATCCGGAGCCCTCTGGGGCGAAAAGGCCGCAATGGATGTGGTGCGGTTGCCTCTTGCCGTGCGGTCCCCTATCCCATCGGCCCCGACAAGGAGACCGGGATGAGCGATCACGGGCAAAAGCCCGACATGAAAACCCTGCATCCGGCGACCCAGCTCGTCCATGCCGGCACCATGCGCTCGCAGTTCGGCGAGACCTCCGAGGCCCTGTTCCTGACCCAGGGCTACGCCTACCCGGACATGGAAACGGCCGAGGCGCGGATGAAGGGCGCCGAGCCCGGCTATGTCTACTCGCGCTATTCCAATCCGACCGTCGACATGTTCCAGCAGCGGATGGCCTTGCTCGAAGGGGCGGAGGCGGCGCGCGCGACGGCGAGCGGCATGGCCGCGGTCACGACGGCGCTGATGGCGCAGCTCCGGGCGGGGGATCATGTGGTCGCCGCCCGCGCCATGTTTGGTGCCTGTCTTTATGTGGTCGAGGATTTGCTGCCGCGCTTTGGCGTTCCCTCGACCCTGGTCGATGGCGCGGATCTCTCCCAATGGCGCGCGGCAATGCGGCCGGAGACAAGGCTTTTGTTTCTCGAAACGCCGACCAATCCCTGCCTGGAAGTCTACGATATCGCGGCGATCGCGGCCATCGCGCATGACCATGGCGCGCGCCTTATCGTCGACAATGTTTTCGCGACGCCGATTTTGCAAAAGCCGCTCGCGCTCGGGGCCGATTGCGTCGTCTATTCGGCAACGAAGCATATCGACGGGCACGGCCGCTGTCTCGGCGGGATTATTCTCAGCAGCCGCGAGATCATCGAAAACGAGGTTCATCCCCTTTATAAGCAGACCGGCCCCTGCCTGTCGCCGTTCAACGCCTGGGTTTTCCTGAAATCGCTCGAGACGCTTGCCTTGCGCGTTCGCCAGCAGGCGCAAAGCGCCGAACGGATCGCCGAATTCCTGAGCGGCCACCGCCACATTCTGAAGGTTCTCTACCCTGGCCGTCCGGATCATCCCCAAGCCGAAATCGTCAAGCGGCAGATGTCCGGCGGCGGCACGCTTGTCGCCTTCGAGGTCAGAGGCGGCAAGCCGGCGGCCTTTGCTTTCGCAAATCGGCTTTCCCTCATTGTCGTTGCAAATAATCTGGGCGATGCGAAAAGCCTCATCACCCATCCGGCGACAACGACGCATCAAAGGCTGACGCCCGAGGCGCGGGCCGCGTTGGGGGTTACGGAGGGGCTTTTGCGCCTCTCGGCCGGGCTCGAGGATGCGGGCGATCTCATCGCCGATTTGGACGCGGCGCTAGCAAGCCTCGACCGCCAGGATCTCGCCGCCGAGTGATGCGCATTTCGGAGCGAACCCCGCCGCCCGGCTTGACGCAGGCCTTCCCTCTTCTTACCTTTGCGCACAGTCACGCGCCGGGTATTGTCCCGCAACCGAGTTCGCGAGAGATAGCTCATGTCCACCGTTAAAGTCACGGATGCCAATTTCAGTTCCGAGGTGATGGGCGCCGGCGGCCCCATTGTCGTGGATT
>JBATYB010000039.1:0-2506 GCA_049673825.1 Methylocella sp.
CATCGACGCCGGCCGCACCTTGCGCGCGCGATATGCCGTCGAGAGCGGCGCGGGCGGCGAGATCGCAGTAGAGGGCGATCGCCCGGCCGGCATCGTCGTTGCCCGGAACCGGATAGGTGATCCCGTCCGGATCGCTGTTGGTATCGAGGATCGCCACCACCGGAATACGCAGCCGCTGCGCCTCCTTGATCGCCAATTGCTCCTTGTTGGTGTCGATCACGAAGATCAGGTCCGGGGTGCCCCCCATGTCCTTGATGCCGCCGAGCGCCTTTTCGAGCTTGTCGCGCTCGCGCGATATCATCAGGCGCTCTTTCTTGGTCAGTCCGGCGGCGGCGCCACCAAGCAGTTCGTCCACCTTGCGCAGGCGCTGGATCGAGGCTGAAATCGTCTTCCAATTCGTCAACATGCCGCCAAGCCAGCGCGAATTGATGTAATATTGCGCCGATCTTTTCGCGGCATCGGTGATCGCGTCCTGGGCTTGCCGCTTGGTGCCGACGAAAAGCACGCGGCCGCCCCTCGCGACCGTGTCGGAGATCGCCTTCAAGGCCTGATGCAACAGCGGCACCGTCTGGGCAAGATCGATGATATGGATATTGTTGCGGGCGCCGAAAATGAATGGCGCCATTTTCGGGTTCCAGCGGTGCGACTGATGCCCGAAATGAGCCCCGGATTCGAGGAGACCGCGCATCGTGAATTCAGGCAAGCCCATGGTCGATCGTTCTCCGGTTAAGGCCGCCGCGGATCGTAATCGACCTCTCCCGTTTGAGTTGCAAAGAGGAGGAGGCCACCGGGAGCCGCCCTTTAGGCAGGGCCGCGCGGTCCGCGTGTGGTATGGAGGTGCTTATAAGACCCAAGGCGCCTGGAGGCAAGGCTCGGGCGTAAGCTTCTCGAAACTGACTTTCTGCCGTAACAACAATCCGTTAATGGATTGACGCTCGTCGCCGAGGGCCGGGCAAGGCGCTTGGACTTAGGAGGTTTACGGTACATGAAACCAATGGACGTCGATGCGACCGTTCTCGCGCGGCGAGGAAAAATTGTCGCCGCGTTGCGGCGCATCGTTCCCGGCGAAGGCGTCATCGACCAAGAGACCGGCCGGCGGCCTTACGAAAGCGACGGCCTGACCGCCTACCGGGCCTTGCCCATGGTCGTGGTTTTGCCGGACAGCGTCGCGCAAGTGCGCGGGGTTCTCTCCTATTGCCACGAGAATAACGTGAAGGTGGTGCCGCGCGGGGCCGGAACCTCTCTCTCCGGCGGCGCCTTGCCGCTAGAGGACGGCGTTCTCCTGTCCATGATGAAATTCAACAAGATCAAGGAGCTCGATTTCGCCAACCGGTTCGCGGTCGTCGAGCCCGGCGTCACCAATCTCGCGATCACCGGCGCGGTCGAGGCGCAAGGCTTTTATTACGCGCCCGATCCCTCCTCGCAAATCGCCTGCTCGATCGGCGGCAATGTGGCGGAAAATTCGGGCGGCGTGCATTGCCTCAAATACGGCCTCACCACCAACAATGTCCTCGGCTGCGAGATGGTGCTGATGACCGGCGAGGCCGTCCGGCTCGGCGGCCGCCATCTCGACCAAGCGGGCTACGATCTACTCGCTCTTGTCATCGGCTCGGAGGGAATGCTCGGCGTCGTGACCGAGGTTACCGTGCGCATTCTCCGCGCGCCGGAATCTGCCCGCGCGTTGCTGATTGCATTCGACTCCAGCGAACCGGCGGGGGGCTGCGTCGCCGGCATCATCGCGGCCGGCATTATTCCGGGCGGCATGGAAATGATGGACAAGCCCGCGATCGAGGCGGCGGAAGATTTTGTCCATGCCGGCTATCCGCGCGAGGCCGAGGCGCTTTTGATTGTCGAGCTCGACGGCCCCCCTGTCGAGGTCGATCATCTTGTTGGTCTCGTCGAAAAGATCGCCCTGGCGCATGGCGCCACGCAATGCCGGATTTCCGCCTCCGAGGCCGAGCGCCGCGCGTTCTGGTCCGGACGCAAGGCGGCTTTCCCGGCGGTCGGCCGCCTGTCGCCCGATTATTATTGCATGGACGGCACGATTCCGCGCAAGGAATTGGCAAAAGTCCTCTCGGGAATGCGGGAATTATCTGTGCGCCATGGTTTGCGCGTCGCCAATGTGTTTCACGCGGGCGACGGTAATTTGCATCCGTTGATCCTTTATGATGCCAACAAGCCCGGCGAGCTCACCCGCGCGGAAAATTTTGGCGCGGATATTTTGCGCCTATGCGTTGCGGTCGGCGGCGTGCTGACGGGCGAACATGGCGTCGGCGTCGAGAAACGCGACCTGATGCCGGAAATGTTCAACGACGCCGATCTCGCCCAGCAAATTGCGGTCAAATCCGCCTTCGACGAAAAGCAGCTGCTCAATCCGGGAAAAGTGTTTCCCGTGCTCCGTCGCTGCGCGGAGCTCGGCCGGATGCATGTGCATGGGGGCGAGCTGCCGTTCCCGGATATTCCGAGGTTTTAGAGAGTATTTTCCTCATCCAGAAGAAGCCGCATG
>JBATYB010000040.1:0-4449 GCA_049673825.1 Methylocella sp.
TGATAATACTTTTCATCAGATTATTTCGGTCGGGGCGCGGGTCATCGCCACTTCACTGAAACCCGCTACACGGCGGACAAGATGGAAGATTTCGCAGAAGGGGGGGATTTGCTATGAAGGGAACGAAGGCGCCATGCCGCCCAAATGATCGGCGACGGTGAAAATGTCCTTGTCGCCGCGCCCCGAAATATTCACCACCAGCAAATGATCCTCGGGCTTTTGCGGGGCGAGTTCGACCACCTTGGCCAGCGCATGCGCCGGTTCGAGCGCCGGGATGATTCCCTCCAGCTTGGCGCAAAGCTGAAACGCTTCCAGCGCCTCGGCGTCCGTGGCGGAGAGATAGGTTACCCGCCCCGTCTCCTTCAGCCAAGCGTGCTCGGGACCGATGCCCGGATAGTCGAGCCCGGCCGAGATCGAATGCCCCTCCTCGATCTGCCCGTCTTCATTCATCAGCAAATAGGTCCGGTTGCCGTGCAGCACGCCGGGCCTGCCGCCGGCGAGCGAGGCGGCGTGCTTTTTGTCGAGACCGAAGCCGGCCGCCTCGACGCCGAAAATCTCCACGGAAGGATCGTCGAGAAAGGGATGAAACAGGCCGATCGCGTTGGAGCCGCCGCCGATACAGGCAAACAGCGAATCCGGGAGCCTGCCTTCCGCACGCTGCATTTGCGCCTTTGTCTCCTCGCCGATCACGCATTGAAAATCGCGGACCATGGCGGGATAGGGGTGCGGCCCGGCCACCGTGCCAATGCAATAGAACGTGCCGGCGACATTGGTGACCCAGTCGCGCAAGGCCTCGTTCATCGCGTCCTTCAGGGTCCTGGCGCCGGATTCGACCGGCACGACCTTGGCGCCGAGCAGGTTCATGCGAAAGACATTGGGCTTTTGCCGCTCGACATCGACGGAACCCATGTAGACGACACAGTCGAGCCCGAAGCGCGCGCAAGCGGTCGCCGTCGCGACGCCATGCTGGCCCGCTCCCGTCTCGGCGATGATGCGTGTTTTGCCCATCCGGCGGGCGAGCAGAATTTGGCCGAGCACATTGTTGATCTTGTGCGCGCCGGTGTGGTTCAGTTCCTCGCGCTTGAAGTAGATTTTTGCGCCGCCAGGCCTGCCGGAAGCGGCGGCCATTTGGCGGACATGGAAGGTCATGCGCTCGGCGTAATAAAGCGGGCTAGGCCGCCCGGCGTAATGGGCAAGCAGATTGTCGAGTTCGGCCTTGAAGGCCGGATCCGTCTTGGCGGCGTTGTAGTGTTTCTCGAGATCGAGGATCAGCGGCATTAGTGTTTCGGCCACGAACCTGCCGCCGAAGATGCCGAAATGCCCGGTTTCGTCGGGGCCGGCGCGAAACGAATTAAGAGCTGGGGGCACCGCGTCCGCCTTTCCTTGCTTAACGTTCGATCAGGATCTTTCAGGGCGAATTTGACCGGCACCGCTTTGGCGCGCCGCAGTATTAGCCGGCCCGCGCGGACGGACCAAGCTTTTCGGCGGCCCCCCGGACCGCCGCGATGAAAGCCGCGATCTTGTTCCTATCCTTGACGCCTGGCGCACTTTCAACCCCCGAGGAAACATCGACGCCCGGCGCGCCGGTTTGGGCCAGCGCGTCCGCCACGTTGCCGGCGTCGAGGCCGCCCGCGAGGAGCCACGGCTTTCTGATTTCGATCGTGCCAAGCAAGCTCCAGTCGAAGCGGGTCCCGCTGCCTCCGGCCCGTCCGCCGGCGCGGGGCGGCTTGGCGTCGAACATCAGGAAATCGGCCACCCCATCGAAAACCGGCACTGACGCAAGGTCAGCGGGCTCAAGGATCCCAATCGCCTTCATCACGGGAAGGCCGAACCGGGCACGAATGGCGGCGACCCGTTCCGGGGTTTCGCATCCGTGCAGTTGAAGGAGCCCGGGATCGAGCGCTTTGATCGCCGCCGCGAGCAAGGCATCGCCGGCATCGACCGTCACCAAGACCTTGCACGTCCGGCGCGCGGCCCGCCGGCCGAGATTTGCGGCCAGCGCCAAGGAGACATGCCGCGGACTCTTGTCGAAAAAGACAAAGCCGGCCATGTCGGCGCCGCACGCGAGCGCCGCGTCGAGCCCGGCTTCCGTCGCGAGGCCGCAGATTTTGACGATGGCGCTCATCGGCCTGCCCTGCCGGCACCGATCGAGGGGGATGGTTCGTTTATACCATGGCCGCGCGGTTTTGCCCGCCTTTCGGGCCAGCCTCGGCGTTTTCAGCAGGCTTTATCGTGGTAAGGTCATGGAATCTTTGGTTTTTCGCCCGGCCGGAGACGCGATAGCCGCGCGACTTCCGCCCGCAAGGAGTCCATCTCGCGTTTCGCCCGGCGCGCGGCGCGGCGGTGCCTGCCTTGTTCGAACCAGATCGCGGCGCCGCCGAAAATAACCCCAACCATGCTCGCAACGCCTATGACAATGAAAAGCCGCACGGTGATTTGGGTGCCCCCTGGTCCGGTCCCGGCAAAAGGATCGAGGTTTATGGTCACGTCATGGCGGTTGGCCACCAGCAAGGCGATCGTGGGAAGCGCGAGCAGAGCCAGAAAAAGAAGTTTCAAAAATCGCGTCATTTGCGTCCGCCGATGAATTCGCGCGCGTTCAAAGCACGCTTCTAGATGATTTTTCGCAAGTTGGTAAGATCCAGGGGGATGCCCGAGGCCAAGGAAAACGCCGGGCCGATTGGGAAGGGGCGCGCGGTCGCGGCCAGGCCAAGGCTTTGTACGCGAGCAATCGAACATTCGGCATGCAATTTCGAGCGGCAAACTTCAGCCGCCATAGCCTTGATTCAAGCGCTCGCGCATCTCCTTGCCGGTCTTGAAAAAGGGAACCGTCTTTTCGTTCACCGGAACATGCGCCCCGGTGCGCGGATTGCGGCCAACCCTTGCGTCCCGGCGTTTCACCGAGAAGGCGCCGAACCCACGCAGTTCGACCCGGTCGCCGCGCGACAGGGCGCCGGTGATTTCATCGAGAATTGCATTGACGATTTTTTCCACATCGCGGACGTAGAGATGCGGATTACGGTTGGCAATCCGCTGTACAAGCTCGGATTTGATCATCGGCCCTGTCCCCCAATTTTTTGTCCAAACCTAACCCCGGGCCCGCCGGGCTTCAGTTGGCGCCACCAACTTGCCAAATCGAAACAAGGCCGTCAAGCATACGCTCTTGCGCGGCGCTCGCGGCACGATCGAGCGCGCCGCTCAGCCCGCCAAGCCCGAGGAATTCCGCGGCCCGCGCGGAAAAGCTCAAGATCCCCAGCCGCTCCAGGGTCCGTTCCTGTTTCCAGTCCCGCACCGGGAGACCCTTGGGAATATTTTTTTCCTGCTCCAGCCACGCGATGGCTTCGCGCTCGCCGCCGAGGCGATCGACGAGATGCAGATCGACCCCTTGGCGGCCGGTAAAGACCCGTCCGTCCGCGACCGCCGCCAGCTGCTCATCGGTCATCTTCCGGCGCTCCTTCACGAGCGATTTGAACCAGGTGAAACTGTCGCCGACGAGCGCGGCGAGCGCGGCGCGCGCCTCTGGACTCGTTGGCTCGAACCCGTTCGGCGAAGCCTTCAGCGGGGAAGACTTCACGTCCTCTATTTTCACTCCAACCGTGTCGAGCAATTTGGCGAAGTTTGGATATTGAACGAGGACGCCGATCGAACCAACCAGCGCATTTCCCAGCGCGACAATCCGGTCGGTCCCAAGGGCGGCAATATAACCGCCGGAGGCGG
The DNA here is from genome assembly GCA_049673825.1 of Methylocella sp. Taxonomy (GTDB): domain Bacteria; phylum Pseudomonadota; class Alphaproteobacteria; order Rhizobiales; family Beijerinckiaceae; genus Methylocapsa. The sequence goes on from JBATYB010000040.1 coordinate 3,715, forward strand.
CCATGCTCCCGACCACGGCAACCGTCGGTTTCTTCGCCGAGAGACGGCGGATCGCATCGTAGAGCAGCTCCGCTCCCGAGGTCGTGCCCCCGGGACTGTCGATCGAAATCAGAACCGCCTCGGCGGCTTTGGAGTCTTCTATTTTCTGGATCAGCTTCAGGGTTTCGCGATCGCCGACGATGATGCCTTCGACGGCGAGCCTCGCGATATGCGGCGTGAAACCCAAGGACCCATCCGGTCCAACCAGGCGCTGGCTCGCGATCGCAACGCCGAGGATCACCGCCGCGACGGCGGCGATTCGCCAATACGACAATTTTCGCCGCAAAATACGGCGCTCGGCGAGATAATCCGCGAAAAGACGCGCAGCCATGGCACTCCAGGGGTTCGGGTTTCGGCCAGCGGGCCGGTCCGCGCCGGCGGCTCGGATTTAAGCCGGTATCAAAGCAGATTTGCGTCGATTGGACAACCGGCGGCGCGGCCGTAATTCGGCTTAATGCCAATCGATCCGGCCCGGCGCATCGCGCGGCAACGCCGCGAGACCATTTCAATCCTTCGAAGGATAATCGGTATACATACACTCGTTATTAAGAATGCGTCCGTATGTTGCCATAAAGAAATATATAACCAATACAAAAGTTATTCTATGTTAATATAAATGTTTATGCGAGCGACTAAGTGGTTTTACATTTCTGGTCGTTTATGATCGCCGCATTCCAGAAACACCCAGGCAAATAC
>JBATYB010000041.1:0-4379 GCA_049673825.1 Methylocella sp.
CGGCGACGACCGGCGCCCCGAGCCGCGCCGCCTTTTGGATGAGCTCGATCGAGACCCGGCTGGTCAGCAGCACGATGCCATGCGCGGCCACGTCCCCGCCCCGCGCGAGCGCGCCAATGAGCTTGTCGAGCGCGTTGTGGCGCCCGACGTCCTCCCGCACGGCGACAAGGCCGCGCGCCGGAGTCCAAAAGCCGGCGGCATGAACGGCGCGGGTTTGGCTATTCAGCTTTTGTTCCGCCGAAAGGGAAGCCATGGCCTCGACAATCGCCCCGGAGTCGAAACGGCTCGCGTTGGAGACGACGGGCGCGGGGCGCGTCGCTTCCTCGAGACTTTCGATGCCGCAGAGTCCGCAGCCGGTCGGTCCCGCCATGCTGCGTCGGCGGGCGGCATAGGACTTGGCGCGCGCCTCCGGCAACCAAATCCTGAGCTCGATGCCGAGCGGCGTCGCGACCACGTCGAGGCTCGCGATCTCGCTTGAACTTTCAATCAACCCTTCGGTGAGGGCGAAACCAACCGCGAAATCCTCGAAATCACCGGGCGTCGCCATCATCACGGCATGGGTTGTGCCGTTAAAGGTGAAGGCGATCGCGGTCTCCTCCGGCACCGCGCGAACCGAGGCAGACATCTCCCCGCGCCGCCACGCGAGGCAGGGAACGCTGAGCGACGGCGGCGGCTGGCCGTCGCCCATGAGGTCTTCATTCATTCCGCGGCTTCAACCGTCTCGGCGATGTGGCGGCTTTGCTCGGCCTGTTCGCGATAGCGCTCCTGCCAGCCGGTCGGCCCGTTCGAACGCGAGATTTGAACCGCCGTGACTTTGTATTCGGGGCAATTGGTCGCCCAGTCGGAAAACTCCGTCGTCACGACATTGGCCTGCGTGCTCGGATGGTGGAACGTCGTGTAGACGACGCCCGGCGCCACGCGATCGGTGATGAGCGCGCGCAATGCGGTTTCCCCGGCGCGGCTCGCAACCTTCACCCAATCGCCATCGCGGACGCCGCGCTGTTCGGCATCGTGCGGATGGATTTCGAGAAGGTCCTCCTCGTGCCAGGCGACATTCGCCGTACGGCGCGTCTGGGCTCCGACATTGTACTGGCTGAGGATGCGCCCGGTCGTGAGCAGAAGCGGGAAGCGCGCCCCGGTCCGCTCGTCGGTCGCCACATATTCGGTGACGACGAATTTGCCTTTTCCCCGCACGAAGGCGCCGATGTGCATGATCGGCGTCCCTTCGGGCGCCGCCGCATTGCACGGCCATTGGACCGAGCCCAATTCGTCGAGCTTTGCGAAGGAAACACCCGCAAACGTCGGCGTCGTCGCCGCGATCTCGTCCATGATCTCGCTTGGATGCGCGTAGTTCATGGGAAAGCCCATGGCATTCGATAGCGCCATGGTAATTTCCCAATCGCCGAACCCGTTCTTGGGACTCATCACCTTGCGCACGCGTCCGATGCGCCGCTCGGCATTGGTGAAGGTCCCATCTTTTTCGAGGAAGGTCGACCCCGGCAGGAACACATGCGCGTAATTCGCCGTCTCGTTGAGGAAGAGATCCTGCACGACCACGCATTCCATGGCGGCGAGGCTCCTGGCGACATGCGTCGTGTCGGGATCGGATTGCAGAATATCCTCGCCCTGGACGTAAAGACCGCGGAAAGTGCCCTCGACGGCGGCGTCGAACATGTTCGGGATCCGCAACCCAGGCTCCTTGTCGAGCACGACGCCCCAAGCCTTCTCGAAGATCGAACGCACGGCGTCGTTCGACACGTGCCGGTAGCCCGAGAATTCGTGCGGGAAGGAGCCCATGTCGCACGAACCCTGGACGTTGTTTTGGCCGCGCAACGGATTGACGCCCACCCCGCGCCGCCCAAGGTTTCCGGTTACCATCGCGAGATTGGCGAGGGCGAGCACCGCGGTCGAACCTTGGCTGTGCTCGGTGACGCCGAGCCCATAGTAGATCGCCGCATTGCCGCCCGTGGCATAGAGCCGCGCCGCCTTGCGGATCTTGTCCGCCGGAACGCCGGAGACTTTTTCGACCTCTTCCGGGCTATTGCGGGGCTCCGATACGAACTCCGCCCAATCCTGGAATTCCTGCCGGTCGCTGCGTTCCCGCACGAAAGCCTCGTTGACGAGTCCCTCAGTGACAATGACATGGGCAAGCGCGGTCAACACCGCGACATTGGTGCCAGGCTGCAAGGGAAGATGATAGTCCGCTTCCACATGCGGCGTCCGGACGAGGTCGATCCGGCGGGGATCGAGAATGATCAGCTTGGCGCCCTCGCGCAGTCTTTTTTTCATGCGGGAAGCGAACACCGGATGCGCATCGGTCGGGTTGGCGCCGACGATCATGACCACGTCCGCTTCATCGACCGAGTCGAAATCCTGGGTTCCGGCGGACGTGCCGAAAGCGGTCCCGAGGCCATAGCCGGTCGGCGAATGGCAGACCCGCGCGCAGGTATCGACATTGTTGTTGCCGAAGCCGGCGCGAACGAGTTTTTGGACGAGGTAGGTCTCTTCGTTGGTGCAGCGCGACGAGGTGATGCCGCCGATGGAGTTCCTGCCATGCGTCGCCTGAATGCGCTTGAACTCGGAGGCGGCATGACCGATCGCCTCGTCCCAGGAAACCTCGCGCCAGGGGTCCGAGACCTTGGCGCGGATCATCGGCTTTAAAATACGATCCCTGTGGGTCGCGTAGCCATAGGCGAAGCGGCCCTTAATGCAGGAATGGCCGTGGTTCGCCTTGCCGTCCTTGTAGGGCACCATGCGGACGAGTTCCTCGCCGCGCATTTCCGCCTTGAAGGTGCAGCCGACGCCGCAATAGGCGCAGGTCGTTACCGCCGAATGTTCCGCCTGGCCGATGTCGATCACCGACTTCTCGACGAGAGTCGCGGTCGGGCACGCCTGGACGCAGGCGCCGCAGGATACGCACTCCGATTCGAGGAACGGCTCCATTTGCCCCGCCGAAACCCGGCTCCCAAAACCGCGCCCATCGATCGTGAGGGCAAAGGTTCCCTGGACTTCCTCGCAAGCACGAATGCAACGGTTGCAGACGATGCATTTCGCCGGATCGTAGCTGAAATAGGGGTTCGACTCGTCCTTCTTGTCGGCGAGGTGGTTGGCCCCCGCGTAGCCGTAGCGCACATCGCGCAGCCCGACATTGCCCGCCTCCGTCTGCAACTCGCAATTGCCGTTGACGGCGCAAGTGAGGCAATCGAGCGGATGGTCGGAGATATAAAGCTCCATCACGCCCTTGCGCAGGGCTTTCAGGCGCTCGGTCTGGGTGTGGACCACCATGCCCGGCGCCACCGGGGTGGTGCAAGAGGCGGGGGTTCCGGCGCGGCCTTGGACCTCGACCAGGCAGAGACGGCAGGAGCCGAACGCTTCGAGCATGTCGCTGGCGCAGAGTTTTGGGATTTTGGTCCCAGCTTCCATCGCCGCCCGCATGATGGAGGTGCCTTCCGGCACATGCACTTCCATTCCGTCGATGGTGAGCGTGACCGTTTTGTCCGACCGCGACGCGGGGGTTCCGTAATCGATCTCGGTGACCAGTGACATGGCAGTCTTCCTCATTCAGCGGCGGCGAGAGCGCGCGGCACGAAATCTTCCCTAAAATGGCGAACGGCGCTCATCACGGGGTAGGGCACGAAACCCCCAAGCGCGCAGAGTGAACCAAATTTCATCGTATGGCAAAGATCCTCGAGGAGCGCGATATTCTCGGCCGGCTTCACGCCGTCGAGGACGCGATCGATGACCTCGACGCCGCGGGTCGCGCCGATCCGGCAAGGGGTGCATTTGCCGCAGCTTTCGATTGCGCAAAACTCCATCGCGAACCGCGCCATCCTCGCCATGTCGACGGTATCGTCGAAAACGACGAGGCCGCCGTGGCCGACGAGTCCGTCGAGCGCCGAAAAAGCCTCGTAATCGTACGGCGTGTCGAACAGCGAGCGCGGGAAATAGGCGCCAAGCGGCCCGCCGCATTGCACCGCCCGCACCGGCCGGCCGGACAGGGTCCCGCCACCGATGGTGTCGACGATCTCGCCGAGGGTCAGTCCGAACCCGGTCTCGTAAAGCCCGCCGTAGCGGACGTTCCCGGCGATCTGGATGGGCATCGTCCCGCGCGAGCGCCCAAACCCGAAACCGGCATAAAAATCGGCGCCGCGATCAAGCACCGTTGGCACCGCGACGAGGGACAACACATTATTGACGACGGTCGGCCTCGCGAACAGCCCCTTGTGCGCCGGCAAAGGCGGTTTCGCCCGCACGATGCCGCGCTTGCCTTCCAGGCTTTCGAGCATGGAGGTCTCTTCGCCGCATATAGAGGCACCCGCGCCCATCCGCAGCTCAAGCTCGAAGGCATGTCCCGAGCCTTGGATGTCGGGGCCGAGGTA
>JBATYB010000042.1:0-4160 GCA_049673825.1 Methylocella sp.
TCAATAGCCTAACAGCTTCCTTGCGTGCGTGTTCTTGCATTTGTTTTTGAAAATTTGGCTTTTCGGAATAGCACAACTTTACTTCCTATTACATTTTTAATTGTAGATTTAAGGGAGCAGCACGGTCGCGCCCGTCGTCTCGCGGTTTTCCAGCGCACGATGAACATCGACCACGTCGTCGAGCGGCACGGTACGATGCAGCGGAATTTTCACCGCGCCGCTCGCCACCACGCGAAAAAGCTCGCGGGCCATTTTTTCTAAGTCCGCGCGTTTCGCCGAATAAGTATGGAGCGACGGGCGGGTGGCGAACAGCGAACCTTTCGCCGAAAGGAGCCCGAGATTGAACCCTTCGATCGGGCCCGAGGCGGAGCCGAAACTCACGAACATTCCAAGCGGCCGGAGGCAATCGAGCGAGGCCGGGAAGGTTGATTTGCCGACGCCGTCATAGACCACATCGCAGAGCTTTCCCTTGGTGATCTCCGTCACGCGGGCCGCAAAATCCTCGTCGCGGTAGAGGATCGTGTGCTTGGCTCCGGCCTTCTTGGCTAGCTTGGCTTTTTCGGGCGAGCCCACCGTCCCGATCACGGTTGCGCCGAGCGCCTTCGCCCATTGGCAGAGAATGAGTCCGACCCCACCCGCCGCCGCGTGAACAAGGATCGTGTTGCCCGCCTTCACCCGAAAAGTCCGGCGCAGCAAATATTGCGCGGTGAGGCCCTTCAGCATCATCGCCGCGGCCGTCTCGAAGGAAATGCCCTTCGGCAGCTTGACGAGACGGTCCGCATCGATGAGCCGCTCCGCGGCATAGGCACCCAAGGTCGCGACATAAACCACCCTGTCGCCAAGCTTGAAATCCGTCACGCCCTTGCCGAGGGCGGCAATTTCGCCCGCGCCCTCGTTGCCGGGCGTGAAAGGAAGCGCAGGCACGGGATAAGCCCCGCGGCGATAATTAATGTCGATGAAATTGACGCCGATCGCATGGTTGCGGACAAGCGCCTCACCGCGCGCCGGCGGCGGCACCTCGATATCCTCGATCCGCATCGTCTCGGGTCCGCCAACCTCGTGAACGCGGACGGTCTTGGTCATGGTGTCCTAGAACCTTCGATTGAGATCCGCTAAACTTTAATTAGGTCCGCGCCGATTCGTTTGGCCAAGCATCATGCGACGAATAGCCCGTGCTGGCAAGACAGTGGGGAATGCCGGGGCGGTGCCGGCGCGAATTGAGGTGCAAGTGCGTTTGGCGCAATCTCCGGCGCGGCGAGGTCCCCAAGAGCCGGGAAGGCTTGCATGATTCGGTCACCGCCAATTTCGGCGTCATCAGCCCCAAGGATTTTCGGATGCTGCCGTGAACGGGGTAGGCTGAGAGCCGGAATGGAATAATTTGTTGCGGTCCGGATGCGAGACTTCGGAGCGTGACCGCAACCCGCCATCGATCTTCCGGCGAGCGGGGCGCGGTAACGATTGCACCGCCACCATTGTTTAGGGACAGCTCGAATCCACTGGTACCGCCGTTTGGGAGCACGGAAGCAAATGACTCAAAAAGAGAACCACAACGACCCTCGAAGCCCGGCCGAGCTGCGAGCGTCGTTCATCGAGCTGACCCGCGAAATCGAGGCAGTCGAGCATATAGGCCGGCATAACCGCCTCGCCCGCCAACGTAGAAAGATCGCTGAACAGTTGATCGTGGCCGGCGGCAACTCGGAACGGGAACTCCTGCCACTCTTGGAGGATCCGTCGCCGGCCGTGCGCTATACGGTGGCGTTCGATGTCAAGCCGTTCGACCAGGCACGTTTTGAGGCCGTCCTGACGGCGCTCGCCGAGAGCGGCGGCGAGATCGGCCGTAAAGCGCAATCCAGCCTCGATTGGGCGAAGCGGCAAGATGAGCGCCCCCCCTCGCCGCTAGGGTCCGAGGATCCCGGCGTGCGACGCGTGCCACACCTTTATGCATGGCAGGCGAGCAATCCGCCGCCGCCTGCCCTCAACCGCGCGCAATTGGAAGGTTTGATCAGGACGAGGCTTCCCGAGCGGTTGCTGCCGGCTATCATGGCTCTCGTGAGGCCCGCAATCGGGCTGTGGCCGAGCGCCGCCGCGGCGCCTTCGCCTTCGGGAACGCGGCTTGGCGGCCGGCCCGTGGCTCCGCCCGGGTGGCTTCGGCCACTCTATGAGGAAGAGCCCATGTTCTTCCTGGCCCAGATCCATTGTCCGGATCTCAAGGGACTGCCCGGCGCCGAGTTCCTGCCCGAAACAGGGTTGCTCAGTTTCTTTGGCGATCACGACGCGATCGGCGGGTGCGGTTGGGTCGACCCAAGTCAGTCGGCCATCTATCATTGGACCGGACTCGACAGGCTTGCCCCTGCCGATCCGCCGCTCGAGCTTGAGGCAAGAGCAGAGCAGGGCGTCGTCTTGCGCCCATTCCTCGATCTTCCCGATCCAAGGAGCCAGGCCGTGGAAACCCTGCAGCTCACGGCGGAGGAGCGGCCGCAGCACGCCTCGCTTTATCGAGACGCTGTTGAATACAACATACCGGCGCAGGTGCGTTGGTATTGCGTTCAGAACAAGCTTCTGGGATGGCCGCGCTTGGTCCAGGACGATCTGTCCTTGGGGATGGAGAGCGGAGATCGTCCGCTTCGGCTTCTCTTGCAGCTCGACGGCGATTTCGGCCCTGGCGGATCAGTCTACTTCCTGATGAATAGCGTCGACCTTGCCGCCCGCCGCTTCGACCACAACGAATTCGCCGTGCAGGTGACGTGATGGGAACCCGGCGGTCTAGCCGGTCTGGACACTCGTGAAGATGGCGTCCCGGAAGGGACTCGAACCCCTGACCTGCGGTTTAGGAAACCGCCGCTCTATCCGGCTGAGCTACCGGGACCAAACGCTACGTGCCTGGCAGCTTTCCGCTGTCCGGGAACATCGGACGGACGCTTGCGCGGAAGCCAATTGGCCGTCCTCCCGCGGGCCTCGATTAGCACGTTCGGGGACATCGGCAAATGACAAGCTCGCAGCCGTCATGAGAGCAAGTCACACCATTCTTGGTTGTCTATCGCTCGCCGCCTTTACGAATCGCCCGCGAAGTGCCGGCGGCGCTCGACGCTCAGCGCTTCGTTTCGAGGTAGAGGCAGATTGCCTGTGTCCGGTTACGCACATCGAGTTTGCCAAACAAATTGCGCAAATGAAATTTCACCGTATTGATCGACACGCCGAATTCCCGCGCCAACTGAGCATTGCTCTGACCGGTTTCCAATGCGGCAAGAAGATCGCGTTCCCGGTGGGTCAGGCTTGTAAGAGGATCCGGCCTGACCTTATGAATATCCACGAACGGGAACACCATGTCTCCGGCGGCGACCGCCGCGAAGACTTCAAGCAGGCGTTCAGGGGGAGAACGTTTGCTGACGAAGCCGGCCCCCCCGAGCCGCAACGTTTCAGCCGGCGCCGTCGTGTCCTTGGTGCTGCTATAAACCACGATCTTCGGCGGCGCGGGGCACTTTGCGAGTGCCTGCAAAATTTCCGTTGCCCGAAGTGGCGGCAACTCCCAGCCGATGACCGCTAGGCTCACCGGAAGATGGGCCAATGAACCAAGAAATTGTGCTCCATCGCTCGCCATCAGCAAAAGATTGAAGCGCCTGTCCGGGGTGAGAAGCGCTTCCAACGCACGCAGAACCATCGGGTTCTTATCGGCGATGGCGATATTGACGGGAAAGATGGACTTCAATCGCCCGGCAGGCCCCGCCTCTCGTCCGAAGCGCGTATCGATTCGGCCTGGATTGCCATGATTGGTGTCGCCGGTCATGTCATCGGCGTTGAGCGAAAGGCCGATAGCTTGGGGAACGCGTTCCCGGGAATACCGCGATTGAGCGAGAGCTCGTAAGCCGTCAACCATCTGGATTTGTTTAGCTCCGATCCTCGTCGACGATTCCTGGGCCAAAGGTTTTCTCCCGTGGTTCTTTTTTACGCGCGCCGCAAGTCACGGTATCATGGACCGGCTTCCAAAAAACGGCAATGCCGCGCGCGAGCGCATGGGTGTTGCACCGGAAAGATACGCCCGCGCGGACAGATAACGTCGTGCCCCGCGAGCCGGTTTCGATTGAGACGGACGCCCTGAACGGGGTTGCAATCGATGAGGTGAATCATTGATCCGCATCGCCTACTTTTTCAGATCGTGCCGT
>JBATYB010000043.1:0-8839 GCA_049673825.1 Methylocella sp.
GTTAGCAAGAACAGCGGCGGCGAGGCGGCGTTCGCCAAAGTCCGCGCGGCCCGCCATCTGGGGCTGCCGGTCGTCATGGTCGCCCGGCCGCAACAGGCCTTTGGACCGGTCTTGCACGATCCGGCGGAAGCCATGACCTTGATCCTCCGTCATCGGGCGGCCTTGCCGCGCGGGGTATAGACGAACGGCGTGCCGCCGCGGCGTGGAACGATACGGGTTTCGCTGGAGCCGACGATGATCAGCGTGCTCATATCGGCGAGACCAGGGTTGGCGCCGGCCAGCGTCTCTATAAAAATGTGTTCATCCTCGCGTCCGACCGCGCGGGCAAAAACAACCGGTGTCGAAGCACCCTTGAGACCACGCAGCAGCGCGAAAGCGTCATGGATGCGGCGCGGCCGCGCGGCCGACGCGGGGTTGTAGAGCGCGATCACGAAATCCGCGTTTGCCGCCGCCGCGAGCCGCTGTTCCACCAAAGTCCAGGGCTTGCGATTGTCGGACAGGGAAATCGCGCAGAAGTCGTGTCCCAAGGGCGCGCCCGTCCGCGCCGCCGCCGCCTGCAACGCCGAGATTCCGGGGCTAACCGCGACGTCGATGTCGCGCCAGCCAGGTTCGCCCTCTTCGATTGCCTCGAAAACGGCCGCCGCCATCGCGAAGACGCCCGGATCGCCCCCCGAGACGAGGGCGACATGGCGTCCTTCCTCGACCAGGCGCAACGCATGGCGCGCGCGCTCCATTTCGACCCTATTGCCGGTTTGATGGCGCGTCTGCCCTTGTTTGCGAGGAACCCGTTCGAGATAGGGCGCGTAGCCGACAAGATCGGTTGCATTCGCGATGAGGTGCGAGGCTTCGGGCGTGATCCATGCGTCGCCCCCGGGGCCAACGCCGACAATCCGCAACCTCCCCGGCGCACTCATGGGCGCCTGCCTTGGCCGGGAATGAGAATGGAGGAAAAATAGGGCGCACGATCGCCGGTCTTGACGGCAAGCGGAACGATAGTTTCGGTTTCGCTGGTGCCATGCTCGACATAGATTGCCGCCGAGAGGCGTCCAGCCTCGGCGATCGCCGTGCGGATTTTCGCCAGATTGGCGCCGATCTTGATGATGACCACCGCATCGGCTGCACCGAGATGACGGACCAATGCCGCGTGCGCAAGCGTGCCCGGTAGAACGCTCAAGACGTCATCGCCCCAGGCCATCGGCGCCTTTGCCGCGCTCCAGCACCCCGACATGCCGGTGACGCCGGGGACGATCTCGACGCAGAAGCGATCTTTCAACCGGACATATAGATGCATGAAGGACCCATAGAAAAGCGGGTCGCCCTCGCAAACGAGAGCGACATCGCGGCCCGCCAGAAGATGCGTCGAGAGGGCACCTTCCGCCCTTGTATAGAAGGCGCGCAGCTCTTGCGTATAGGCGGGGTCGCAAAAATGCGTTTCCGTCGTCAACGGATAGAGCAACGGCAATTGGAGGCATGTATCGCCCACCCAGCGATCGAGGATGGCGCGGGCTCTTCCGCGCGCGCCTTTCTTGGCGAAATAGGCGACGACCGGAACGGCACTGATGATCTTCGTGGCCTTGATCGTCACGAGGTCTGGATCGCCGGGGCCGAGGCCGACGCCGAAGAGGCGGCCGTTCGACGAGGAAAATCCGCTCATTCGGCTTCGCTCGCGATTGCATTCAAGGCGGCGGCGGCCATCGCGCTCCCCCCCTTGCGTCCCTTGAGGGTAATGAAAGGCACGCGGGCATCGGCGATCAGCGCCTCTTTCGATTCCGCCGCACCGACGAAGCCGACCGGCATTCCAATCACGCAAGCAGGCCGCGCGAAAATTTCGTCGAGCATATCGAGGAGATGAAACAAGGCGGTCGGCGCGTTGCCGATGGCGACGACAGCACCATCGAGCCGGTCGCGCCAGAGTTCGAGCGCGGCGGCGCTACGCGTGGTGCCGAGTTTTTGCGCAAGTGATGGCACCGAAAGGGCGTCAAGGGTGCAAATGACCTCATTGCCGCGCGGCAAGCGCGCCGCGATAATGCCTCGCGCGAGCATTTTGGAATCGCACAGGATTGGTGCTCCCTGCCGGAGCGCGGACCGCGCGAGCGCCACGGCCCCATGCGAAAACACGAGACCGGCGGCGATCTCGACCATTCCGCAGGCGTGAATCATGCGCACCGCGACAAGTTCCTCATCACGAGAAAAGCGGGCGAGATCGGCCTCGGCGCGGATCGTCGCGAAGGAGCGGCGGTAGATTTCCGCCCCGTCGCGCAGGTACGTGAAGCGGCTCGATGCCTCGCTCATTGCCTCTCCACCCCGCTCCGCCGCCCGGCGGTCCGCGCCATCGTTTGCAGTAATTCGCGCGCCGCCGCCAGGTCGAGGTGCCTCGCAACGCTTGTCCCGGCATCAACTGCGGTCGCATCCACGACAAGATCGTAGCGTCCGGCATGAGCAATGAGGGTGAAGGGCGTCGCCGCTTGCCGCGCGCAGCCTTTGGCGCAGCCCGAGACATGCAGCGCGACGCCGGTTTTGCAAAGCCGCCGCGCGACAAACATCAAGGCCAGGGCATCGGAGCGGGTATCGGTGGTGCCGCGCTCACAGGTGGACGCGCCGCCGCATGCCGCTATCGCCAAGCGTGCATCCTCGGGATCGACGATGAAACGATGCACGGTAAAATAGGCGCGCATGGCATCCGCTTGCTGGGCCTGAACATGCGGCAGGATCAGCGCGCGCCACGGCGTGAGCCTGATCTCGCCGGCGGAGAAGATTTCAGCCCCGCGCGCTGCCGCGTCAAGCATATTTGCGTCAAGACGTCCGAAAGCCGCGCCAACCCCGAAGCAGCATCTTTCGTTGAAACGCAGCAATCCAACCGGACAGGGCTCCTCGATGGCGCCGCTCTTCCGGGGTGGACCCGGGCGCAGTCCGGCAAGCGCGGCTATCGCGGCAGCCCCGCAGCTTTCCATAAGACCGCGCATCCGGCGCGGCGGTTCCGCCATTTGCGACCGAAGTCGCAGAAATGCCCAGGCGAGGCGCGAGGCAATATCGGGGATATCGTCTCCCCCGCAGAGTCCCAGAAAAATTGCCTCGTTGGCGTGTGCTCCGATCCCGATCGCGAAAGGCTGTTCGCCTCCGGTCCAATCGAAACGGACGTCGGCCCGGACGCCAGCGAGCGAAAGGCCGCTTCCGTCGTCGATCAGAAAGCCGAACTTTCCCGGCAATGCGTGTAAATCCGTGTTGGCGGCGAGCGCGGCTTCAAGCGCCGTGGCGGCTCTGGGCGCATCAATTCGCCCATCAAGCCCGGCAAGCGGGCTCACCAGAACGTTGCGAACGGCCTCGGCCGCCGCATTTTCGGCGAGGAGGCCAAGGCCATCGAGCGCTTCGATCAGCAAGGGCAGGCTCTCGCCGCGCACCCCGCGCATTTGCAAATTCGCGCGCGCCGAAAGATCGAAAAGTCCGTTCCCATGCGCGCGTCCTGCTTGCGCGATCCCGCGCATGGTGGCGGCTGGAACAATTCCGCCGCCGATGCGCAGCCGCACGAGAAGCCCGTCCTTGGCTTGCATCGGCCGCCGCGCGCCGGGACACCAGCCTTTGCGCAATACGGTCTCGCTGGTCATCCGGGCGCCTCCCGCATCGAAGCGAGACAGGCGTGGGTCGAGTTGCGGCGGCTCCGCCAGAAGCCTCGGGCGAGCGCCTCCTCGAAGCGCTTGGCGATCGCGCGCGCGGCCTTCGGATTGGCGTCGATGAGAAAATCCCGCACCGAGGGCGTGCCAAGGGTCGCCTCGAACAGAAGCTCGAAATGCTGGCTCGATACCGCATCGCTCAACACCGCGAGAGCATAGATACGGTCGATCGTCCCGGCGATTTCGGCGGCGCCGCGATGGCCGTGACGCATCTGCCCGGCGATCCAGCGCGGATTGCTCGCGCGGGCCCGCACGACCCGGGCGATTTCTTGCGCCAACGGACGCACCTTGATGGCGCCGTGGCGCACTGTCGCGACATGATAGACGGGCACATCGTTGCCGAGCAGTTGCGCGGCGGCCGCAAAGCCACCTTCATGATCGATCATGGCGTCGGCGTCGAGAATGTCCTGCTCGTCCTGGTCCTGAACGTGAATGAGGGCGTCGGCGGTCGCGACACGCTCGGCGAACGCCGTGCTCGCGATGCCTTCGCCTTGCGCGCCGCTATAGGCATGCGAGGCGGCGGCAAGATAGCGCGCTCCGAGCTCGTGCCGGGTGAGGGACGAGTCCTCATCAATCTCCCGCGCGATGCCGATCCCATAGGCGCCGGGCGCCGCGCCAAATATCCGCAAGGGAATTGCGAGCGCGAGCCTGCGTGCCGCCGCGAGCGGGTTCACGTCATCTTCTTCGTCGAGTTCGCTCACTGCCCCTACCGCCTGATCGAACAAGGCGATCAGGCCCGGAAAGACATCGCGGAACAACCCGGAGACCCGCAAGGTGACATCGACGCGCGGATGCGTCAGGCACGCAGGCGGAGCAATTTTGAACCCCGTGACTCGCGAGGATGCGTTGTCCCAAATTGGTGTGACGCCAATGAGCGCGAAAGCTTGCGCGAGATCGTCGCCGCCGGTGCGCATGGTGGCGCTCGCCCAAAGATCCATGATGATCCGCTTCGGCCAGTCGCCATGATCCTGGACATGACGGTTCAATACCTCCTGGGCCGCGCGTTGACCGATCTCCCAGGCGGTGCGCGTCGGCACCGCGCGCGGGTCGATCCCGTAAAGATTACGCCCCGTGGGGAGCACGTCGACGCGTCCTCGCGACGGCGCGCCGCCAGGGCCGGGCGCGACAAAGCGGCCATCGAGCGCGGCTAGGAGCGAAGCGCGTTCCGCTTCCCCGCAGCGATCGATGAGGGCGGTTACGCGCGAAGCTGCGTCGTCCCCTGTGCCTGTTTCCTCGCGCGCCGGTTGGAGGTTTTGGGTGAGCGCGGCGACGGTCGCATCGCGCACGCTCGCCTCCGGCGATTGCCCGAAAACATGCAAGCCGTCGGCGATCCGCATGTCCTTCAGATCGCAAAGCCAGGCATCGAGGTGGCGCAAGGCAACGGCCGGACCGGCGCCGTCCTTCAGCCCGCTGTCTTGCAGCATTCCTGTTTCCCCCGCCCGTTCGAGGATCGCTTGCGCCAAGAGCCTCGCGCGCTTGGGGTCGAGCGGCTCGGCAATCGCATATTCATCGAACAAGGCCTCGATTTCGAGCGTCACGCCATGGCTTCCCGCTTGCGTGAGAGGCGGCGTCATGTGGCCGATGGTGAGCGCGCAAATGCGCCGTTTGGCCTGCGCCGCCTCGCCGGGATTGTTGACGATGAAAGGATAAACGACGGGCAGCGGTCCGAGCACCGCCTCGGGCGCGCAATCCTCCCCGAGCGCGGCTGCCTTGCCGGGCAGCCATTCAAGCGTGCCATGGGTGCCGCAATGAATCATCGCATCGATCTTTTCATGCTGGCGGAGCCAGACATAGAAGGCGACGTAGGAATGGCACGGCGGCAGCCCGGTATCATGATAGTCCGCCTTGCGATTTGCGGCAATGCCGCGATCGGGCTGCAAGGCGACGATCAAATGCTTCGCACGCGCCACCGGAAATGTGAACGCGTCATCGCCCGCCTCCGCTTCCGGGTTGCCCCATTGCGCCCGCATCGATTCCGCGAATGCCGGGGGCATGGCATCAAGGGCCAAGACATAATCGGCGAGTGTAAGGCGTCCGGTCGTGGTCCCCTCTTCGAGGTGGCGCATCAATTTGTCCGCGCGGGGGAGCGGTCCGACGTCATATCCTGCCTCGTGAAGCATGCCGGCAATCGAGGCAACGCTTTTCGCCGTGTCGAGGCCAACGGCATAGCCGCCGCGGCCTTGCCTGCTTGGATAATCCGAAAGGACGCAGGCGATTTTGCGCGCCGCGGGGGGAGTCTTGCGCAATCTCACCCAAGCCGCGGCAAGGTCCGCGACAAAATTTATCCGCGACGGCAAAGGAGCGTGGACGCGGGGAGTGAATTCGAGATCCGCGCGATGTCCGGCTTCCGCCTTGCAGGCAATCGCGCGGGTAATCAAACGCCCGTCCATTTCCGGAAGAACCACGTTCATGGCGAGATCGGCGGCGCCAAGGCCGCGCGGATTTTCCTGCCACCGCGCCTCGGTGGCGCCGGCGAAAATCGCCTGCAATACCGGCGCGCCGGCACCATCGAGAACGCCTCCTTCCGTATCGCGGCGGGCCGAAAAGCCTGTTGTATTGATGATCACATCGGGCTTTTCGCGGGCGAGCTCGGGGCGCACCCAGGCGATGGCCTCCGCGTCCTTGAGACTCGTCACGAAGATCGCGGTCACGTCGAGCCCGCGCGCGGCTAGCGCATCCGCGAGCGCGCCCACCGGCGCCGTGTCCCCGGCGACCATGAAGGAACGATAGAAGACGAGCAGCGCGTGGCCGTTGGCGCCATCGAGCCTGCGGCAGCCCGCCTCGAAATGGCCGGCCGCCGCGATCGCGGCCAAGGCCGCGGGCTCCTCCCACGCGTGCGGGGTGCCCGCGCGGCGCTCGATGAAATCGAGAAGCGCCGCGATGTGTTCTGTCCCGCCATGCTGGAACGCGGCATGGATATGGCGAAGATCAGCGCCGGGCACTGTCGAGGCGGCATCGAGCCGCGGATCTTCCATCGCGTCGCCCGGCACGATGGCAAGCGCGAAATTCCGCGCCTGGGCCGCGCGGAAAAATTCCTCGACGCCATACCGCCAGTAGTCGAGACCGCCGAGGAGACGGACCAGCACGAAGCGCGCTCGGCGCGCGGCCTTCTCGACATAGAGATCGACCGAATAGGGATGTTTGAGCATGCCTAGATTGGCGAGCCGCAGGCTCATGGCGTTCGCCGGTCGCCGCCCCGCGGCCGCCGCGACGAGGCCGAGATCGCTGTCGGAAAAGGAGAGAAACAAGATACCGGCCGCGGTTTGGCCGAGATCGACGGCCGCTTCGGCTTCGTCGAGCGATCGCTGTTCCGTGCGCAGAAGATGCATGGCTCAGGACCCCACGCGCGCCAAAAGCCGTGCGATCGACATCTTGTCGAGACCTTTTTCGCCGATGATCACGAGGCGTCCGCGCCGCGGCTCGCCAATGCGCCACGGGCGGTCGAAACTCTTTTGCAAGCGATTGCCGACGCCTTGGACAAGAAGCCGCACCGGCTTGCCGCGCACCTCGACAAAACCCTTGATCCGCAACACATCGTGGCGCGTGGCGATGTCAGTCAATTGGCGCAGCAAGGCGTCCGGATCGTCGATTGCCCCGGTCTCAAAGACGGCGCTGTCGAAATCGTCGTGATCGTGCGAGGCCTGCCCATCATGGCGCGAGGGCCGCGCGGCAAGATCGTCCTCGGCCGCTGCGTCGAGGCCGAGCAGGATCGCCGGGTCGATTTTGCCCTGGCGGGCGAGCACGATCTTTACCGCCCGAGGGACGCGCGCCGCGACGTCCCGGGCGATGCGGCTCTGTTCGTCCAAATCGATGAGATCGGCCTTGTTGAGGATGATGAGATCGGCGCACAGCAGTTGATCCTCGAACACCTCGTCGAGCGGATTATCGTGGGCGATGGAAGGATCGGCGGCGCGCTGGCGCGCCAATCTAGCTGGATCGTCGGCGAAGCGCCCGTCCGCCACCGCCTTGCCATCGATAACCGCGATCACACCATCGACGGTCAAGCGCGCGCGAACGGCGGGCCAATCGAAGGCCTTCACCAAGGGCTTTGGCAAAGCGAGGCCGGAAGTTTCGATGACGATGTGGCCGGGAAGAGGATCAAGCGCGAGAAGTTTCTCGATCGCGGGCAAAAAATCGTCGGCAACGGTGCAGCAGATACAGCCATTGGCGAGTTCGATGATACTTTCCGCGCCGCAGGCGAGATCGCCGCAGCCGCTTAAAATTTCTGCATCGATGCCGATGTCGCCGAATTCGTTGATAACGAGGGCGAGGCGGCGGCCCTTCGCCCTGGCCAGAAGATGGCGGATGAGGGTCGTCTTCCCCGCGCCAAGAAAGCCGGTGACGATCGTTGCCGGGATTTTAGCCGGAATGTTGGAAAGGCGGTTCATGAGCGGCACCCGGTCCCTTGGCGCGTCGGCGGGTGCTTGGTTGGAGCGCCGGGCGAACCGGGCCCTTTCGCTGGGGCGGCAAGCGCACCAGGATCGATAGAGGCCGGAGCACCCCGCCGGCCCTTGCTCGATCGAACGGCAGGTTTCCTGGCTCGCGGATCATCGCCTCGCGCCGCCTTCCCAGGACCCGGTTGTCCGGTTCCCAGTGGCATATCGGCGCAGGGCTACCCGCTGACAGTTGCGGGGGCAGCTGTGGATCGCAGCGCCGCCTCGAAGGACGCCGGCGCCGCGCCACATTCCCTTTCACCCCTCGAAGCGAGGGACCGTTGTCCCTGTGACACTAGACCGAACGGCGGGCGTGTCAATCGGCGGCGAATTGCGCGCAGGCTCCGAACGTCTCGGAGCAAGGCGAGCACGTGCAATCGCCGCAAACGCCGAAATAAACATCTTCGCGATCACAAAATTTAACCGCGGATGCCAAAACTTTCATCTGCAAATACGTTGATTTTCTGAAAATCATTCTCTACATGCTATGCGGGCACGTGATGTACTAAGACAGCTGCCCCCATCGGCGAGACGGCTTCACACTACCCATTGGCGACGGCCCACGGCACGGTCGTGGGCGTTGCGGCCGGGGAAGGATACCTTTGGCTAAGAATACCGGCGTCTTGTCGAGCCGCCGGCGACGCGAGGCAAGGATGTGAAAGAAAATGCCGCCTTTTGCCTATGAAATGCATGAAATGGCGCTTCTCGCCTGGGCTCCGGCGCGCGCCGTTTCCGATG
>JBATYB010000044.1:0-2730 GCA_049673825.1 Methylocella sp.
GATCCACAGCAGGGCACCCGCCACGCAGGCGCCGGCGAGAACCTCGAACGCGATCGCCAACCGGGCGTTGCTCCTAGAGGAGGATCTCGGCGCGGCGGCGGTTCCTGGCGACAGCGGCTCGCGAGTCACGACAGTGAGCGAAGCCGGAAGCTTAGCCAAGGCGGAGGCGAGCACATCGCTCTCGATCGCCATCCGGGTTTTGCTCATGGAGGATCTCAGCGCGACGGCGGTCCTGGCCGACAGCGGCCCGAGATTCACGACGGTGAGCGGAGCTGGGGTGAGCGGAGCCGGAAGCTCAGCCAAGGCGGACGCTGGCAAGCCGGCGAGCAAGATGCGCCGGCCCGGCGTGCGGCAGATCGCCTCCAGCAGCGCCGCGTCCATCTGGGCTGCGTCCTCGATTACCAGGGCGCTACCGGCCGGCCAGCACCGGGGGACGTCCGTGCGCGGCACGAACGTCACGGCGCGCCCGCGTTCCCGGAGCCCCGCCATGAGTTCCTGGAGGAAGGTCCCGCTCACGCCGGCAGGTCCCAACACAACGACGATGCCGGGCATCTCGAGCGCGGCCAGCGCACGATCATGGGCTTGGCGCCAGATCGCGTCCGGTACTTCCGTGCCGGCGGCGCCGGGCACGCCTCTCTGATCCAACGCGTCCGGAGTTTCTGGCAAGCCGCTTCGAGCCTCGAAATAAGGTGTGAGCGGCTTCGTTGCCTGACCGCGGCGAAATCATGCCACCGCAGTGGCCCAGCTGCAATCCCCCAAACAGGGCATGGACCGCCCGCTGCGCTAATTGGCCGCGCCGGCGAGGCTCTTGAGATCCGCCTCGCCGGTGGCAAAGGCATCCGTCAGGGCGAACCGCGCGTGGCTTTTCGTTCGAATGCCGTTATCGCCGACGAATGATTGGCGTCGCCGCGCCCGCCGTCGACGGCCGCGGCGAGGCTTGCTCGCGGCTGCCCGGGAGCGCTCGCGATTCTCTTGAGCTCGTTTCAAAACGCGGATTCGAGGTGTGTGCTGGTGCGATGGCCCGCGACACTGAGCGAATGTTTGACGATTATTCCCAAAGCCTCGCGCTGGGGTTCACCCGGCGTGATCGCCGGCTACCTCCCGCCGGTGCGTTTCGAAGCGCTTCGTTTCCAACGCCCGCGCACTTTCGGCCGCGTCGCGTTCGGCGCGCCCGAGCCCGGATTTTGCCCGCTTGGCGGCGGAGTCCTTCGTTGCGGCGACGCGGGCGCGCTGCTTGCGGACACGGCGCAGGTTAACGACTTCCCCCATCAGCTCTTCTTGCGAAAGGCGTCAATCGAGACGACCTTGGGTTCGCCTTTTTGTGGCTTCGCAGCCGCGCCCTCGGCCTTGGCCGCATCGCTTGCTTTCTTGGTTTGCTTTGCCGGCTTGGCTTCCGGCAAAAGCGGCGCCTGGGCCAAGGGTTCCACAACGCGCACGGGCGCCGTTTGCATCGGCGATGATCCGGTATCGCCGGCGCCGGCCGCCTCGTCCTCGGCCGAGAACCGCAACTCGAATCCCACGGACGGATCGGCAAAACGGGTCACCGCATCGAACGGGATGAGCAGCATTTCCGGGATATTTTGGAACGACAGACCGACCTCGAAAGCCTCTCCGGCGACGCTTAAATCCCAGAATTGATGCTGCAGCACGATGGTCATTTCGTCCGGATAGAGCTCGCGCATCCGCGCCGAAAGCCGTACGCCTCGCGCATGGGTGCGAAAGGAGATGTAAAAGTGATGCTCTCCCGGAACGCCATCGCGCGCCACATCGGAAAGGACTTTCCGCACGACCCCGCGCACGGCGTCCTGGACAAGAAGATCGTATCGGATCAGGTCAGCCGCCATTCAACCCGCTCGCCTAAGCAATTTTTTAGACAAAAACTCCAACGCGAAAATATTAACCGCGACACCCGATCGGCGAAAGTGGAGGCTTCTGTTGCCAGGTGCCTCCGGACCCCGCCTTGAAGTGCTATCTCCAAGGGCTTAATTTCGGTACTATTACCGCATTACGCGGCAACAGCCACCGGAGCATAGTTGTCATTAGCAACTATAAGTTTCGGCCCGATGACGGCGGAACCATGCCGGGCAAAAGACCGTCCTTTACGCTCCCCGTCGAACCTATTTCGCCCCCGCCGAAACCCGCCGCCGCCGCGTCTTGGATCGCGCCATCGGCAACGGGCTTGGGTGGAGGCGCCGGGTACCGCCCCCGGGTCCGAAGAGCTTATTTCGACGCCGTTTATCGCCATAGCCGCGCGAGGCGGCGCCGCGAATATAAGCATCATGGCGCGTTTTTCAAAGCGGAAAACCAAACCGCGATAAGACCGGCCGCGCGCATGGGGATAAAGGGCCGCGCCGCTCCTTGGACAAAGCCGTGCCCCTTCGCCGCGAGCGGCCGGTGCGGTAAGCTCCGCGGGCAACAGATGCTTGCCTAGGTTTTGGCGGCTCCTTGGTCATCTGGGGAATGCCGGTTAGAAGGTCCGAGCTTTCCGTGGATAGACGTGGAGTTGCGCCAATGTTGGCGAGACGCCTGATTGCCCTCGCTTTCGTTGCCGCGAGCCTCGCCGCCTTGCCGAATGGTGCCAGGGCCGCCGGCTGGTGGGGCCGCAAATTGCCGGACGCCCCCACCCAGTTCAACTTCGGCTACGGATCGCTGATCAACACCGCGTCACGCAATTCCACCGCCAGCGCCGCGATCCCCGCCATCCCGGTGCGCGTCTCCGCGGCCTTCGGC
>JBATYB010000045.1:0-4883 GCA_049673825.1 Methylocella sp.
GTCAAGGCTGCGATAGGTCAACCGCTTCCCAGTTGCGCCCTTGATGGCGAGCGTAGTCCGCTCGCCATCCTCAATATTGAGCTTAGACCGGTTAGAATACCGAAAATCGAATTCGTGCAAATACCGATGTAAATGTTGCTCACCGCAATGCTGATACACACCAACCATGCCTCTTTTGAATATAGAGAAAAATCCTTCGACACTATTCGTTGAAACATTGCCTATTCTATATTCGCCTAGGCTATGACTAACAAATTCGTGACTATGAAACTCTTTTCCTATCTTCTTATACTGCTGCGCTTCGTCCGTGTTTAACGTGCTATCTAGAGCGACATTTCCAAGCACAACATTTTTAAGAGTCTTCGTGCTCAAATCTTGGACCTTGACGCTTCTTGCCCGGCCGCCCCGCTCAACAAGCGAGACAATTTTCCGC
Source organism: Methylocella sp. (assembly GCA_049673825.1). Taxonomy (GTDB): domain Bacteria; phylum Pseudomonadota; class Alphaproteobacteria; order Rhizobiales; family Beijerinckiaceae; genus Methylocapsa. The sequence goes on from JBATYB010000045.1 coordinate 434, forward strand.
TTGCTGACAGTTCCTCTCTTTTGTAGCCATCCCTTTTTATTGTGGAATACATAATCGGCTGGGCCTTGGAATGTTTCATCAACCTCGACCACCTTATCCTTGCCGCCAAGCGGCTCGGGGTCATGATCGGCCATCGCTTCTCTGATCCGGTGTGCGACAAACCATGCCGTCTTATATTGCACATTTAATGTCCGGCTAAGTTGATGCGCCGAAAATCCCTTCTTCGACGAAGCCATAAGCCGGAAAGCCAACAACCATTTATGTAGCGGAAGGTGCGACCGCTCGTAAATGGCTCCCATCCTAACCGTAAATTTGTCTTTGCAGGACGTGCAATAATACCAGCCTGCCCCCATAGAGTTCCCTAGAAGGGGCCGAATACCTTCTTTGATGACGCCGCAATGCGGGCATACCGGGCCATCGGGCCACCTGACCGCCTCAAGATGCGCCCGCGCGGCGTCTTCGTCATGATAAATTGGGTTGCTCAACTCGACGGGTGTCATGGCCAATCTCCTTGACCACGACCATGGCACATCAGCGCCTATCAGTCAAGTGCATAATCGCGGGAAAAAAACACTTGGCAACGAGAACAAACCATGTACAATGAATTCATCGCAGCAAGCGTTGCGCATAGGTTCCGCTCATGCCAGAAGGGAAGATCACCGTGACCCAAGCAAACCTCCGTCTCGTGGAAGGGACGTCCGTGGACAAGACCAAGGCGCTCGACGCCGCCCTGTCGCAGATTGAAAGGGCCTTCGGGAAGGGCTCGATCATGCGCCTCGGGAAAAACCAGAAAGCGGTCGAAATCGATACCGTGCCGACCGGTTCGCTCGGCTTGGACATCGCGTTGGGGGTCGGCGGCCTCCCGCGCGGGAGAGTCGTCGAGATTTACGGTCCGGAATCGTCGGGCAAGACCACCTTGACCTTGCACGTCATCGCCGAGGCGCAGAAAAAGGGCGGTGTCTGCGCTTTCATCGACGCCGAGCATGCGCTCGATACCATCTATGCGCGAAAGCTCGGAATTAATCTCGAGGATCTCCTGATCTCGCAGCCGGATACCGGCGAACAGGCGCTCGAAATCACCGATACGTTGGTGCGCTCTGGCGCGGTCGACGTTCTCGTCATCGATTCCGTTGCAGCCCTCACGCCCCGCGCGGAAATCGAAGGCGAAATGGGCGATAGCCAACCCGGTCTCCAGGCCCGGCTCATGAGCCAGGCGCTGCGCAAGCTCACCGCCTCGATCTCACGCTCGCAAACGACGGTTATCTTCATCAATCAAATCCGGATGAAGATCGGCGTCATGTATGGCAGCCCGGAGACCACGACCGGCGGCAATGCGCTAAAATTTTATGCCTCGGTCCGGCTCGACATCCGCAGGATCGGATCGATCAAGGACCACGACGAGGTCACCGGAAATCAAACGCGCGTCAAGGTCGTGAAGAACAAGCTCGCGCCGCCGTTTAAACAGGTCGAATTCGATATCATGTACGGCGAGGGCATATCCAAGACGGGCGAGCTGATCGATCTTGGCGTCAAGGCGGGCGTCGTCGAAAAATCCGGGGCCTGGTTCTCCTACGATAGCCAGCGGCTCGGGCAAGGCCGGGAAAATGCAAAGAATTTTCTCAAGGCCAATCCGCGGATTGCCGAACGCATCGAGCAAGACATTCGCGAAAACTCGGGGCTTATCGCTGAGCGCCTTCTCGACCAATCCGGCATGAGCGGCCCGGCCGAGGAGACCGGAAGTTAAGATTTGAGCCGGGCTGAGTTGCGTTGGCGTTGGGCATGATGTCCTTCGCGCTTGGCCAGGGTTCGGCGCGCCGCGCTGCATTGGTTTTCCGGGAGGGCCTTGTCCCCCGGAAGCCGCTGACGGTGGGTTGGCGAGCGCGGCCTTCGGAAAATACCTTGCCGGAGCACGCAATGCCCAACAGTGGACCTTGGTCTTTTGTGATCTGCTAAGCGGATAAATTCTTCCAGGCGGACTTTTCCTCGCAAACGGAAAATGCTTTAAGGAACACCTCGTTAGCCCTCAACGGTAGCGCGGGGGCTTGCGCTCGTATCGTAGGCTAGGCGCGGACCGGCATATCGTGGGCTAAGCGCTCCCATGCCTTTTACGTGGAAGACACTGCCGCGCCCAACGATCAGGATAGAGACTACGGGTGTGACGAAATGAACGGCGTCAGCGAGATCCGGTCGGCCTTTCTCGATTTCTTCAAAAAGAACGAACACGAGATCGTGCCGTCCTCGCCGCTCGTGCCGCAAAATGACCCAACCCTCATGTTCGCCAACGCCGGAATGGTTCAGTTCAAGAACCTTTTTACCGGCGTCGAAAAGCGCGCCTATACGCGCGCGGCAACCGCCCAGAAATGCGTCCGCGCGGGCGGAAAACACAATGATCTCGACAATGTCGGTTATACCGCGCGCCACCACACTTTTTTTGAAATGCTCGGCAATTTTTCCTTCGGCGATTATTTTAAACCGCGCGCCATTGAACTCGCCTGGAAATTGCTGACCCGCGAATTCGGTCTGCAAAAAGATCGTCTTGTCGTCACGGTTTACCGCGACGATGATGAAGCCTATGAGTTGTGGAAGAAGATCGCCGGGTTTCCGGACTCCAAGGTCATCCGTATCGCGGACGCGGATAATTTTTGGGCCATGGGCGATACTGGTCCATGCGGTCCCTGCTCCGAGATTTTCTACGATCAGGGCGACAAACTCCAAGGCGGTCCGCCGGGCAGCTCGGACGCGGACGGCGACCGTTTTCTCGAATTTTGGAACCTCGTCTTTATGCAATTCGAGCAGGTCTCGCCTGACCGGCGCATCGATTTGCCGCGGCCATCGATCGATACCGGCATGGGGCTTGAACGTATCGCCGCGCTCCTGCAAGGGGTTACGTCCAATTACGACATAGACCTCATGCGCACCTTGATCCTCGCCGTCGCTTCGGTGACCGGCGTCGATCCGGACGGCCCCCAAAAGGCGAGCCACAGGGTCATCGCCGACCATCTGCGCGCGGCCGCTTTCCTTGTCGCGGACGGCGTCTTGCCGTCGAACGAGGGCCGCGGCTACGTGCTGCGTCGAATTGCGCGGCGAGCCATGCGCCACGCCCAGATGCTTGGCGCGAGGGAACCCTTGATGTGGCGGCTCGTTCCGGTCCTTTCGCGGGAAATGGGCCTGGCCTACCCCGAGCTTTTGCGCGCCGAGCCGCTCATCATCGAAACCCTTCGCCTCGAGGAGACCCGGTTCCGGGACACGCTCGCGCGAGGCCTGTCGATCCTTGACGACGCAACCCGCGATCTCCCGCAGGGTGGCACCCTGCCTGGAGGCGTCGCGTTCAAACTCTACGACACTTACGGTTTTCCGCTCGATCTCACGCAGGACGCCTTGCGCGCGCGCGCGCTTCATGTGGACGTCGAAGGATTCGAGGCTGCGATGGGGCGCCAGCGCCGCGAGGCGCGCAAGGCCTGGGCCGGTTCCGGCGAATTGGCGACCGAGGCCTTATGGTTCGCCGTCAAGGAGAAAACCGGAGCAACGGAATTTTTGGGCTACGACATGGAACGCGCGGAGGGGCTTGTCGCCGCGATCCTCAAGGACGGTAGGGAAGTCGCGATTCTCGGCCCAGGCGAAACCGGGTCCGTCATCCTCAATCAGACGCCTTTCTATGGCGAATCCGGCGGCCAAGTCGGCGACACCGGCGTCATGCGTGCAAGCGGCGTTCGCTTCCGTGTCGACAATACCCAGAAGAAACTCGGCAATCTGCTTGTTCACGAAGGATTGGTCGAGGAAGGCGACGTGCGCCTCGGGCTTGCCCTTGAGCTGGTTGTCGATCACGAACGCCGGCAGGCGGTGCGCGCCAATCATTCGGCGACGCACCTTCTGCACGAGGCGCTCCGCCAGGTGCTCGGTGAACACGTGGCGCAAAAAGGCTCGCTCGTTGCTCCGCGGCGGCTGCGTTTCGATTTTACCCATCACAAGCCGATCAGCTTGGATGAGCTTGCCCGCGTCGAGGACATCGCCAATTGCGCCGTGCTGGACAACACTCCTGTCGTGACCCGCCTGATGGGCATCGACGAGGCCATAGGCACCGGCGCCCGCGCGCTTTTCGGGGAGAAATATGGCGAGGAAGTTCGCGTCGTGTCGATGGGCGTCGCGCCCCGCCGCGAGGATGGTTTGCCAGACTCCGCGACACCGGCTTTTTCAACCGAGCTTTGCGGCGGCACACATGTGTGCCGCACAGGCGATATCGGGATCATCACGATCGTCTCGGAAACCGCGGTCGCGGCCGGCGTCCGGCGCATCGAAGCCAAGACGGCGACCGCGGCCCGCCGCCATCTCAACGCGCGGGCTCAAGGACTGCATGACGTAGCCATGCTTCTGAAGGCTCCCGAAGAGGACGCGGCCAAGCGCTTGGCGAGCCTCATCGAGGAGAGCCGGAAACTTGAACGCGAGTTGCGTG
>JBATYB010000046.1:0-6653 GCA_049673825.1 Methylocella sp.
GAATAAGACCGAACGAAATCCATGAGGCGGCGGTCCAACGATTCAATCCAAGAAGCCGCTGCCGTCTCAAAGCCGGGGAACGCATTTTTTTAATAAAACGCACGACCGGAAAATAGATCCTATCCGAACATCGCGCGAGGTCCAAATCCCCGCTTGCTACCGCGCCGCGCCGCGCCTTGCGAATGTATGATTGCCCAGACCTTCAATCGCACCAAAATTTTTCACGTGAAACGCTTTGGTACGATCGGCACGAAAACCAACGCGGGGTTCGCGAAAAAATCGTGCTCCAATAGGGGGCTTGCATAAAGCCGCGATGGATTCGACAATCGGCCAATCCGCTAGCGCATCGGCCGGAGGCCGCAATGGCATTCGTGGTTGAGATCGAGCACGTCCTTGGAAACCTAGAGCCTTTTGTCCATGCGTACGGCGCCGCCGCGGTCATGGTCATTCTGACCTTCGAGTCTCTAGGACTTCCTCTTCCGGGCGAGTCTGTGCTTCTTTTTGCTTCGGTTCTCGCGGGACGCGGCGAATTATCGCTCCTGCCTCTCATGCTGTTGGCGTGGGCCGGTGCCGTGCTCGGAGACAATATAGGGTATTTGCTCGGACGGCGGCTCGGCCGCGCCATTATCCTCCGCTACGGGGAGAAGATCGGCATCACCGCCGATCGCCTCAGCCGGGTGGAAGCGGTCTTCGCGCGCTATGGTCCGGTAACCGTCGCGTTCGCAAGATTCGTAAATATCCTGCGTCAGTTGAACGGCGTCGTGGCAGGCATGTTGAAGATGGATTGGCGGCGCTTTCTCGTCTTCAACGCGCTCGGAGGCGCACTTTGGGTTTCGCTATGGACATTGACGGGCTTTTATCTCGGCAAGCATGGATCCGACATCAAGGCCGTTGCCCATGATTTGGAGCGTGGCGGAGCTATTTTGGGCCTCGGAGTGTTGATCGCCGCGCTTCTCTATGGATTCCGGCGCCTGCGCCACGAAAAGTGATGACAACCAACGAGGCCTCAGCCAACGGCAATGCCGGTTGACCCCAAAATGCCTGCCGGAATGACCTAAAACCAATGGTTGCCGTAAGACCGCGCAGCTGTGGGGAAAGGCGCCGGGCGGCTTGGCGTTTGCCACTTTGCGGGCCGATTCGCTTTCCCACTCGATTGTCGAGTGCTACCTTAACACTTTGAATTCCAAGCGCAAAAAATTTCTTTTGACGGGCAAGGCCCGGCCGCCAGGCCGTCAAATTTTTGCGCTTTCGATTTTGAAGGGAAATTTCCGCGATTCGAGGTTTTCTTGGTTTCGACGACAATCGAGAGCAATCGGTCGATCTTTGAAATCTCCAGCGAGAATTGCCTCGTCGGCTTGGCAAGGAATCAAAGACCGTCAGCCCAAGCAATCACGATAGATCGTCATCCCCTTACGGTCGACACCGCGAGCAACCACCGCGGATGGGACAACGCGCAGCTTGAACGTGTTCTCGCAAGGTGAGCCTAGAGCTATGGCCGAACGAGATCTCGCCGAGGTCGAAGCCTGAATCGAACAGCTCCGCAAAGTTTCCACGCCCAGCTTGCCAGCCTTGCTCTGTCGCCGGACGTACGTCTGCGATGGACACGTCCGATCAAATTGCATCTGCAAATCGACCGGACGGAGACGTGCCGGGAAAGGTGAATCCGATGTGATAATTCCTCTGCTGCCGGCCGCGCGGTTAGAGGTTTCATCACCGGTCTAGCAACTGAAGCGATCATGCGTTCAACTGCCGCCCGTCACGCAGTCTTGCCCCGCAAGCTGTCCGCGAGCGCGGAAAGCGCATTGGCAAGTTGTCTCGCGGTTTCCGGTGCCGGCAGCGGCATTTTGAGGTTTTGCGCGCCGGTCGCCGGATCGCGCTCAATCCATGGATGCGCCGGAGCGTTGGGATCGTTGGCAGCCGCCAGAGCGGCAATAAACTGCGCACCGACCTGCACGAAGGCATGCCACGGATCGGGACCTGTATCGCGCGGCAGTGCTCCGGCCCCATCTGTCCGCGCGATCGTCATCCCGCCAGCGCCAATGTTTCCATCGGCATTTACATCTTCCACGGATCCTGCGTCATCAGCAGTGACGCTACTCTTTACTTCCTCGGCCGGTGTCACGGCCTCGCCCTCACCCATATGCCCAGTGACGTTTTCCACGTCCTTCATGAAGCGGTTGAGACGCGAACCGCCGAGCGAAATCTCGCCCCTGCCGCCGTCGAGAATTCCTGCCGATAAGGAGCGTTTGAACGCCAGCACCGAAAGCATGCCCTCCTCGATGGTGCCTTTTGCCACGAAATTGATGACCTGCACCGGCCGTTTCTGGCCCATGCGATGGATGCGCGCGATGCGCTGTTCGAGGATCGCCGGGTTCCACGGCAAATCCATGTTCACCAGGGTCGAAGCATGCTGCAGATTGAGGCCCGTGCCGCCAGCATCGGTAGACAGGAACACGCGGCAGGTGGGGTCGTCCCGAAACCGCTCGACCAGTGCCGGCCGTTTGTCCGATGGCACGCCGCCGTGGAAGCTGACGTAGCCCAGATCACGCGCTTCGAGGCGGCGGATGACGATGTCGTGGGTCCGCGTCCATTGCGAAAACACCACCGCCTTGGCCTCGGGCTCGGCGAACAATTCATCGAATAGCGCCGCCAATTCGTCGGCCTTGACGCCATGGTCGGTTTCCTGGTCCAGCAGATAGGTGCTGTTGCATGACATGCGCATGTTCTGCAGGGCGCAGGTCAGCCGCCGCTGATCCTTGTCCGACAAAAACCTGGTCTTGCGCCAGCGCTGGACGATTTTCGCCACCACGTCAGCGTTTTCCCGGTGATAAAGCATTTGCATCTCGGTCATCGGCACCAGCAGGTTCTGGTCGGTCCGGCTGGGGAGTTGCCGCAGCACCTCGGATTTGCGCCGGCGGATCATGACCGGCGCCAGCGTTTGGCCGATCTTCTCCAGCCCGGTATAGCCGGTGACGCGCCCGGCTTCGTCCTTGACCTGATGCTCGTGCAGCAGCTTCCAGGTTGGCCCCAGCCGGTGCTGATCGACAAACTGGACGATGGAGATCAGTTCCTCGAGCTTGTTTTCCAGTGGCGTCCCGGTAAGCACTATCGCATAGGAGCTATCGATGCGTTTCAAGGCGCGCGCCGCGATGGTGTTCCAGTTTTTCACCCGTTGCGCTTCATCGACGATCACCAGTTCGGGCGCCCAGGCGGCGATCAGGTCGAGATCGGCCTTGAGTTTCTCGTAGTTTGTGATCTTGCAGAAGTCGTCCAAGGCGTAGTCCCTCTGCCGCTGCGCGCGGCCGCCGTTGATCACGCGCGCCGCGTTTTCACCCTGTCGCCCCGAGAAGCGTTTAATCTCGCTTTGCCACTGGTATTTGAGCGAGGTCGGGCAGATCACCAGCACTTTCGAGACGCCAAAATGCCGTGCCAGTATTTCTGTTGCGGCAATTGCCTGTATGGTCTTGCCCAGTCCCATATCGTCGCCGATCAGTGCCCGGCCGGCGCGCACCGCGAACAGCGCGCCCTCGGCCTGATAGGGATAGAGCGGCGCCTTCAGAAGCGCCAGCAGCTTGGGATCGGCGGCACCGCGTGGGAACAACTGCTTGAGCTTCGAGGCCCGCCGGTCCGCATCCCGCCTTCCCGCGACGAAATCGAGAGCGTCGTCGTAGGCCCGCAACTCATGACCGGACTTAGAAGCCATCGTCATGAAATGCTCCAGGTCGCCAAGGCGCTCGTCCGGCAGCATCTCGTTGCGTTCGGCGTCGAACAAACCGGCGGCGGCCTCGCTCATCGCAGGCGGGCAGTCCGTTCCGGCGCGAAAATGCACGTGGCGTTTGCTTTCATTGCGTAAATACAGCTCGGAAAATGCAGGCCGGAAACCGCGCGCAAACGCCGTCCTGGCGCCGCGCTTTTTCTCCAGCCGGGCAAGCGTGAATTCGATGTGCTTGCAGGTACCCAACTCGCTGGTGGCATAATCGGGGCAAGAACAGAAATTGCCGCCCGGCCCCAAGCCTCGAATCGCCACGCGGTAGCTGAATTTCGAAATAGGATTGCTGACCCGAAAGTCGGAGAAAAACGGTTCGCTGCTCAGATTCTCAAGCCCAAAGGGCTGCTCGCGGCCAAACTGGCGACGCAAGCCGCGTTGCCATTCCACCGGCGAAAGATCGGCGGGCGCATGGGTGCGCGAGAGCTTCGGTTCCTTGTGCGGCTTGGTCGCGGAATTCAGGTTTCGGCGCTTGGATTTCATCGAAGCACATTCCGTTCAGCAAAAGTTCCTCGCGAGACATTGATCCGGCATCCCATGCCGTTTCCCCCGCGCTGGCGCCACTTCCATACCTGCAACAACGCCGCGTGACCAGTATCCACGAAATCGAGGGAAGACCACTTTCGGTGCTTTCGGCTCTTTGGTCATGCGCCCTATGCCAGGTGACGCTTACAGCTCCTGTCGCGTCGGCCGGAACGGGATTTCGTTACCTCCGCGTCCTCCGGCTGGCTGATGGCGAAGGCAACTGCCCGCGCGAACGAATCGGCAGGTATCGCGAGCTCATAGGCCGCGCAGACCTTCTCGGCGATATCCGACTTGGTTGTGCTGTTTGGGAGCTCCGCCGCGACGGCGCCCGGTGAGATCACCGTCGTACGGATGTTGTAGGGGTTCACCTCCTGGCGCAACCCTTCGGAGAGGGCCCGCACCGCCTGCTTGGTCGCTGCAAAGACCGCGAACCCGGGCCCTACCTTATGGCCGACCACGGAAGAGACATTGATAATATGCCCGGCTTTTTGCGGCTTCATATACGGCAGGCCGCGGTAATGCCGTACAGCACCCCCTTGATGTTCGCGTCGTTCATATGGTCCCATTCGTCGATCTTCAGGCGCTCGAGTGGCGCCTGCGGCATTAGCCCCGCGTTGTTAATCATGACGTCGATGCGACCGTACGTCTGAACGGCTGCGTCGGCCAATCTCTTGACCTGGTCGCAGCCGGTGACGTCCGTAGCAATGGCGAGCGCCTTGCCGCCACCGCCGGTCAGTTCGTCTGCCAACGATTGGATGCGATCGTGGCGCCGCGCACCCAACGCAACGATTGCGCCCTGTGCGGAGAGAAGCCGGGCGGTAGCTTCGCCCGCTGCTCGCGCCCGTGACGATGACGATTTTTCCATCGATGTTATTGCTCATATCTCGACGCCTGCTTCTCATCGCGACCGGACACCACTGGAAACGCGGTCCCGAGGCCGGCAAGGTCATACGGCCTTGGGTCCAGCGAGGTATTGCTCGTCGGTCACCTTCTCCAGCCAATCCACGCCCTTGCCGTCGGCATCACGTTCCTGGATGGCGATATGCGTCATCGCCGTCGTTGGCGTCGCCCCATGCCAGTGCTTCATACCGGGCGGGCACGAGATCACATCGCCGGGCCGGATTTCCTTGATCGGGCCGCCCCAACACTGCGTCCAGCCAAGGCCAGACGTAACGATCAGAGTCTGACCCAGAGGATGCGTGTGCCAGGCGGTCCGGGCACCCGGCTCGAATGTGACGCAGCCACCCGTGACACGTGCCGGATCGGGTGCCTGGAACAGCGGGTCCACGCGGACCGCGCCAGTGAAATACTCCGCCGGTCCCTTGCCCGACGGCTGCGAGCCGTTTCGTTTGATGTCCATTGCCGCTCTCCGTTGTTGGCAGACCACCGCGCTGCCGGCTAGTCGCCCGGTCCTAATGTAGAGCGCGGATGTTGTCGCGCTTAGCCGCAATAATCCACAAGGGTTTATGGGCGGAGGCGATAAATGCGGCGTGGACATCTGGATGACCTCCTGGCCTTCGTCGCCGTAGGGCGAGAGCGCAGCTTCGCGAAAGCAGCAGCGAAGCTGGGAGTTTCCCAGTCGGCGCTCGGCCACACGATCCGCGAACTCGAAGCTCGGCTGGGCGTTCGCCTCCTAACCCGCACCACGCGCAGCGTCTTGCCGACGGAAGCGGGCGAACGCATGCTCCACATGGCAGGACTGCGGCTGGAGGGGATTGAGGCAGAGCTTGAGTCCGTAAGCGAACTTCGTGAGAAGCCCTCTGGTGCCATTCGGATCAGTGCGATCGACTATGTCGCCGATAAGAATCTCTGGCCGAAGCTCGCGAAGTTTCTGGGGGAGTATCCAGATATCAAAGTCGAGATCACCATCGACTACGGCCTAACGGACATCGTCTCGTAGCGCTATGACGCCGGTGTCCGTAGCGGCGAGCAAGTCGCGAAAGGTATGATCGCCGTGCGCATCGGGCCCGACATGCGCATGGCGGTCGTGGGAGCTACGTCATATTTCAGGAAGCGGACAGAACCGAAAAGGCCGCAGGACCTGATCGGTCACAACTGCATCAATTTGCGTCTACCCACGCATGGCGGGTTGTGCGCTTGGGAGTTCGAGAAGGGAGGCCAAGACCTGAACGTGCGTGCCGAAGGCCAGCTCATCTTCAACGGCACGACTCAGATGCTCGATGCGGCGTTGGCTGGATTCGGCCTGACCTACGTACCGGAAGATTTGGCGCAACCCCATCTAGGGTTCGGACTCAAATAAATCATAGCCAATAGGCGAAAGTAGCCACAAGGCAGAGGGCGGAAAAGAAGTTTCTGGCGAGTTTGTCGTAGCGGGTGGCGATGCGGCGGAAGTCTTTGAGGC
>JBATYB010000047.1:0-4304 GCA_049673825.1 Methylocella sp.
GGCGATCGCCGCTGTCGCCACAAGCGGCCACGGTCAGACAAGGTCCGCCGCAGGCGATCGATGCGCCGGGCGCGATCGTCCCCGCTGGATAGGAACAGGCGATGCGCAGACGGTTCAAGTTGGCCCCTGTGTCAACCCGTTCCACCTCGCCGACATCGCTCACAAGGCCCGTGAACATTTAGAGCACTCTTTCGTAACGGGTCAGCCGGTCGGCTCCAATCATGCGCGTTTCGGCGAGGCGAAAATGGTTCACAGAGGCAAGCAGGGCCGCCATGTCCGCGTCGAGGCCCAAAACGCCGTCCTGGCCGAGAGGTTTCGGCGCGGCGATAGTAACGACTTCATCGGCAAGCCCCTGCCTTATCAATCCCGCCGCCACGCGCGGGCCGCCCTCGGAAAAAATCCGGGTCAATCCGCGCGCGGCCAAGAGAGTCAACGCGGCATCAAGATCGACGCGCCCCGCCGCGTCGCGGCGCACATGCGCGACCTCGATAAGCGCCTCGCGCAAGCGCGCCGCCCTCGCTTCGCTCGCCCCTTCGCCGGCGATGGCCAGGGTAGGAATCTTTGCCGCCGTCGCGGCAAGCCTCGCCGAAGACGGCAGACGAAGATCGCTGTCGAGCACGACGCGCAAAGGCTTGCGGTCCTCGAGGCCTGGAAGCCGCACGCTTAACAGGGAATCGTCTGCCAAGATGGCGCCGATGCCGGTCATCACCGCATCGTGCATGGCGCGCATGACATGCACGAGCCCATTCGCCGGCGCGCCCGTAATGACAAGACGCGGATCGCCGGCCGGTCCCGCCGCATAAAAATCCGCCGTCACGGCAAGTTTCAGGCTGACCATCGGGCGCTTGCGGGCAACTCGCAAAAAATGGCCGAGATTGGCCCGCGTCGCTTCCTCCGCGAGCACGCCTCGCGTCACTTCAATGCCGGCATCGGCCAAAATTCGCGCGCCGGAACCGCGTGCGCGGGGATCGGGATCATCAACGGCATAGACCACGCGGCCGACCCCCGCCGCGATAATCGCATCCGTGCAGGGCGGCGTCTGCCCATGGTGGCTGCATGGTTCCAACGTCGCATAGAGTGTCGCGCCCCGCGCTTGCGCCCCCGCCTTGCGCAAAACCTCGGTTTCCGCATGCGGGCGGCCGCCGGGCTTGGTCCAGCCGCGCGCCACGATGACGCCATCCTTGACAACAAGCGCGCCGACCGCGGGGTTTGGCGCGCAAAGCCCAAGCCCGCGCCGCCCAAGGGCGAGAGCCGCGGCCATGTATCGCGCATCCGCGCAGATCATGCCCGGCTCGGCGAACGCGCTTTTGTTGGCGGCGGATTTGTGTCGTCCACCGGGGCTTTGGCGGCGCCATTCGCAAGTTCGTCGATCAGCGCATTGAAATCGCGGGCCTCGCGAAAATTGCGATAGACCGAGGCGAAGCGCACATAAGCGATGCTGTCGAGCGCGCGAAGACCTTCCATGACGAGTTCGCCGATCCGGTCGCTTGGAATTTCGCTATCGCCCTGACTCTCGAGCTGGCGCACGATTCCGTTCACCATCCGCTCGACGCGATCCGGCTCGACGGGCCGCTTGCGCAAGGCGATATCGAGCGAGCGCATAAGTTTTTCGCGATCGAAAGGCACCCGCCGGCCGGATTTTTTCAAGACTACCAGTTCGCGCAATTGCACGCGCTCGAACGTCGTGAAACGGCCGCCGCAATCGGGACAGATCCGGCGGCGGCGAATGGCCGATGCATCGTCGGCCGGGCGGGAGTCCTTCACCTGGGTTTCGAGACTCCCGCAATAAGGGCACCGCATGGCGAAGAGGCCTCAAAGCATGATGGCAACATACGCGGATCGCGTTCCGGTTACCTTAAGACGCAAACGATCCGCGGCCTCAATAAACCGGGAAGCGTTGCGTCAATTCGCGAGCGGCCGTCTTGACTTTGGCTTCGACAGGCGCATTGCCCGCGTCGCCGTGCCCAGCCAAGCCGTCCAAGGTTTCGGCGATCAGCTCGCCGACCCTTTTGAATTCGGCGATGCCAAAACCGCGTGAGGTCGCGGCCGGCGTTCCGAGGCGAATGCCGGAGGTTACCATGGGGCTCGCGGTATCGAACGGCACGCCGTTTTTGTTGCAGGTGATCCCGGCGCGCCCTAGCGCCGCTTCCGCCGCCTTGCCGGTGAGGTTTTTTGGCCGCAGATCGACCAGCATCAGATGATTGTCGGTGCCGCCGGTGGTAATCGCGTAACCGCGCTCGCCGAGCGTCGCGGCAAGCGCCTTGGCGTTGTCGGCGACCTGCCTCGCGTAAAGCTTGAATTCGGGCCGGAGCGCCTCGCCGAAGGCGACCGCCTTGGCCGCGATCACATGCATCAGAGGGCCGCCCTGAAGGCCCGGAAATATCGCCGAATTGATTTTCTTGGCGATCACGTCGTCATTGGTAAGAACAAGGCCTCCGCGCGGCCCGCGAAGAGTCTTGTGGGTCGTCGAGGTGACGACATGGGCATGTGGGAGGGGCGAAGGATGAACGCCGCCCGCGACGAGGCCCGCGAAATGCGCCATGTCGACGAAAAAATACGCGCCAACCGAATCCGCGATCGCCCGGAACCCCGCAAAGTCCCAATACCGGGGATAGCCGGAGCCGCCGCCGATGATGAGCTTCGGCTTGTGCTCCGCGGCAAGCCGCGCGACCGCGTCCATGTCGATTCGATAATCGTCGCGCCGAACCCCATAGGCGACCGGCTTGAACCATTTTCCGGAGAGATTGACCGGCGAGCCATGGGTCAGATGGCCGCCCGCGGCGAGATCGAGCCCCATAAAGGTATCGCCCGGCTGCAATAGCGCGAGAAACACCGCTTGGTTCGCCTGGCTGCCGGAATGCGCCTGCACATTCGCGAACTTGCAGTCGAACAGCCGGGTGACGCGCTCGATCGCCAGGGCTTCGGCCATGTCCACGAACTGGCAGCCGCCGTAATAGCGCCGGCCGGGATAGCCCTCGGCATATTTGTTGGTCAAAACCGAGCCCTGCGCTTCGAGCACGGCTTTCGAGACGATGTTTTCCGAGGCGATCAGCTCGATTTCGTGCCGCTGGCGGCCAAGCTCAAGCTCAATCGCCTTGGCGATATCGGGATCGGCACCGGCGAGCCCCGCCGCGAAAAAAGGGTTTGGCTCTGTGCGGCTGGCGACGGTTTGGCTCATGCTGAAAATTCCTGCGATGGCGGCCCGGACTACGCGGGAGCCAAGGAACGCCCGCGAAACGGCCCGAAGGATGAAGGAGAGAGTTGGATAGCATGTCGTTTTGCCCGCGTGAAGCCGCTGTCGCTTCCGAAGGCCAAAGTGCCTCTACGGAAAACCCGGCCCAAAGCATGGCAGTTGACTCATCCTGGAGTGCGTTTGCAGCGCGGCGTAAAACCTTACAAGGCCTCATATGTCTGGCGGCCTTTGGGCGAGCAGGATCGCGCGGAAAATTGGTATTTTGCGCGGTTTATGATTCCGCATGGCGCAGCCGCCACCTTTGTCACAAAGTCATCGATCGGCAATTTTCGATAAATGGCGTGGTGTACGCATTGCCTTGTTATCTCACCCGATATTCTCGGATCCGAGTATGCTCGATCAACAGGTGCATTGTCGTAAGCGTAAATACCTTGCCGCCGGTGGCCTGAAGGAGTCGGCGCATATCCTCGCGTCGCTCCTTGAAGCCGCGCCCAGCAATACAGGCGACAACGTCATACTCCTTTCCATGTTCGTCCCTTAGAGTGCGCAAACGCTGCACGCGGGCGACCTTGTCGCGAGCCGTGCCATCATCTTCAGTGAGTTTGGCCTCAATCATAGCTACGGGGGTGAACTCGTCAGGGATAATGAAATCCGGGGCCTGATCGAACCCAGGAATGCGCTCCGCTCGCGTCGTCTCGCGGAAACTGATTTTGGCTTCACTGAGGACATTCCTGACCGCGACCTCGACAACCTCACCAACGAGCTCGCTCACCGAATCGCGGTGAGTCGCATAGGGTCGGCCGAGGAAGCGCTCGTAGAGCAATATGGGATAGGGCGCGCCAAGGTCCGCGGCGGATTGCAAGCTTTCCAATCCCTGCGCAGTGTCGGCCTTGTCCAGCCTATGCACGATGCCTGGTGGCACCACGCCTGCTCCCTGCTCCACCAGACGTGCGCCAGCCTCGATCATTGCTAGTATGCGCTTCCACGTGATACCGTTGCCTTCGCTCATCGGCACCAACGGCTTGAGGCGAATTCTGCGATCGATCGCACGCGCCGCACCCTGATCCACTTCAACGCCGATCATTTCGGTTGTCACGTAGGCCAATTCAGG
>JBATYB010000048.1:0-5186 GCA_049673825.1 Methylocella sp.
TCTCCGATGGCGTGAAATGGGCGCGGTAGAATTCGTGAAGAGAATAGTCCTCGGCATCTGGGAGAGCCGCGATATTTGCAATTTCGAGGCCCAATCCTTGCGATCCCTGGAGCCCGGCGCCCGCGAGTCCCGGCGGACTCCCATCGGCCGCGGCCGGTGTGGTTTGCACGATCGCGCTCTTGCCTTCGAAGAGACTGGCGATCGTGAAGCGAGCCTGATTCGTCATGTGGTCCCCAAATGCCTGCCGGCGGTCTAGCTCTTGTGGCGTGCCCCCAACCATTAGCGCATGGGACTGGGGAAGGCAAAGCCCCGCGTCAGGCCATCCACTATTTAGAGAGCCCGCGCCCTTTCGCGATCGTCCGCTAAAAAGTGACCTTCACGCCGCCATAGAAGGAGACCGGCTGCACGGGCGTGACGGTGCGCGGATTGTTGTTGAAGACGATCGGAGTCGCGTTCTGGGCATCGGTGCCCGTATTGAAGAAAGTGCCGTAGGTCGCGTTCCGGTTGTCGAAGATATTGTTGATAAGCCCAAAGACCTGCACGTGCTCGTCCATCTGATAGGAAGCGTGGAGGTTCGCGACCCAATAGAGCGGCAGCTTGGGGTTTTGGTTGGCGTCGTCGCCAACAAAATATTGGGCGCCGGCGACGAGCACATCGGCGCCGAGCTTGAATTTGGGCGTGACCGCAATGTCGCCGCCGAACTTCACCTGGTGGCGCGGAATGCCCGGAATGTGATCGCCGGGCGTCACGAAGACATTTCCACCCACATTGAAAGGATTGTTTGGAGACGCCAAGGGACCCGAGAATTGATAGGTCGCGTCGACGAAGGCGTAGTTTACATAGGCCGAGAGGTCGCCATACCGAAAGCCCGCCTTGGCCTCTACGCCCTGGCGCAGGGTTGACGGCACATTTTCGAAAAAACCGAGTCCGGTAATCGAGCTGGCGAGCGAAACGATGTCATTGGTGCTGTTGGTCCGGAAGAAACCGGCTTTCCAATCGACGGCGCCTGTTTCGAATATAGCCTGCGCCCCACGCAGTCCCGTTTCGTAAGTGTGCGCCACGACTTGCTTTAGAGACGGATCGGAGACAAGCGAATTTTCGAGAAGGCACGGCCGTTTTGGATCGGCGCAATCGAGTTCGAGCGGCGTCGGCGCGCGGTTCGCCTCGGAGTAGCCGCCGTAGACGGTAACCGCGGGCAGGATTTTATAGGTCAGGCCGACAACCGGATTGATCCGCGAGAAAGTGTCGTTGATGTTGAGTTCCGGCGCCCGGCCCGTGGCATCCTCGGTGACGATCTGCGCGATATTGAGCCGCGCGCCGGCGGTCAGGGCGAGCTCCGGCGTGATGTTGAAGGTGTCTAGCGCGTAGACGCCATAATAGGTCGTATTGCCGGTGAGATAGGTTGGCACATAGCCAATTCTTCCCAGGGTCTCGATGATGTCGCCCGAGCCGGGGAAGGCACCATTGCCGATGGCCAAATCGGGGAAGATGGTGCCAAGCTGGCTGGTGGCGCTGAAACTCAGCAGACTGCGATCGACGCTGGCGCCAAAGGTGAAGTAATTCCGGTGCCCGAAGTAAGTGTCGTTGTTGGTTGCTTGGAGCGCCGTGCCGAAGGTCGTCGCATGGATGGAGGTGCGATCGATGGTCCCGTAAATCGCGGTCGGCGAGAACGGGATCTTGTTGCCATTGCTATCCAAGATAAAGAAGGCAGTTGGATCGGTCACGCTAGGGAAATCGGCGGGGTTGAGGCAAAGGATGCCGCTACAATCCAGAAAATTCCCGTCGTTGCCATCGGTATGGCGCTGCTCGAAACTCCGTATGTAGAAATTGCTCGCGATCGACCATTGCGGATTGATGTCGAATTTACCGGTGAAGGCGACCGTGCCCGCGTCGTTGAGTGTGGTCTGCGGATTGGTGAAAACCGCGCTTTCGCCTTGTTGGGCCAGCAGCTCGACCGGTGTCGGCCCTATGACGCCGAGCGTGGTGCGGGCGCCCGAGGCGGTGAAATGAAGCTCGTTGCCAGGCGTGCGGTAGCCTAGATCGCCGTAAAGCCGGAACAGCGTGGAAGGCGAGAAAAACCGCCAGCCGCCGTCGCGCGTCGCGTCGCCGGTAACGTACAGGCTGTAATCGTCGATCTGCTTGCCATATTGGAACAGCCCGCTGACGCGGCCAAATGAGCCGCCCAAAATTTGCGTCTCCAGGCCTTGCCAGAGAAAACCGTTCTTCATTTGCAGGCTGACCGCGCCGCCGAGCGCGTTAAGACCGAAGACCGGATTGTTCGTGAATATGTCGGCGCGGTAGATCGCTTGCGGAGGAACCAGATCCCAGTTGACCGTGTCGCCAAAAGCCTCGTTGACGCGAATGCCATTCTGATAGACCGCGAGGCCTTGCGGGGTGCCCTGCCTCGGCGAGGCGCGGAAGCCGCGATAGAACAGGTCTTGTGAGAAGGGATTGCCGGTGACGTCGATCGACACGGCGCCGGGGATTTGTTGCTGCAATGTGTCGGTCACACTTTGCGAATTGGCGCGGGCGAAATTCTCGGCGGGCACGCTTTGGACCATGGCCGGGATGTTGTCGCGATTTTCGCCGCCGCCCGGCAAAGGCGAGGTCGCGACCACCTCCACCTCCGGCAGCTCAATCGCCGCTCCGGGCGAGGCGGCCTGCGCGAAGCCCCGCGCCATTCCCGAAAGCCATAGCGCCGCGCCGAGCCACGGAATTTTCGAAAAACCATATGCCCGCCGCATGATGTCTCGCCCACGATCCAGACATTTCTTGGTCTGCCAAACATGACCAAAGACTAGATTTCCGGCATACGACCGGCAAGAGGCTTTTTGGACACGTGGGCAAAATGGTTCGTGACTGTTGCTCGGATGCCGTTGAAAGAATCCTACCACGTCTGGAATAGTCCACCTTCGAATATAGAAAGGTTTATTACCAAGCCGGTGTCAAAAGCTATCGGTCATGATTGCAGGCTGACGTTCCATCGCCGCCTTTCTTCCGCCAGACTTGCTTGGTCATAACACTTGCCGGTTCGTCGAGGCACGTGGTCCGCCTTCCGACCTCGGAGCGCGACAAGGTATGCTGCCGCCGCCGCCCGCCGCTCTCGGCTAGGGCCATGTGCTGTCTGTGGGACAGAATCCCCGGCTGGGGCGGCTGATCGGGCATGCGAGGATCGACTCTGGCCGGGATTGCGGGTCTCAAATGAACTCCTTGGCCCGAGGGCCACGCTTTCGCGCAACCCAGGTCGAAGAGGGCTTCCAGTATGGGCGCGTGGGGTATCGGGCTTTATTCTTGCGACTTTGCACTGGATTTGCGCGGAAGCGTGAAGGCGGTCGCACGCCTGCCGTTCGAGCCTGATAGGCTTCTCGACTATCTGTGTGCGGCGCAGCCTCTAGCCGCGAACAATTCGAATGATTCGGATCACACGATTTTCTGGCTGACGGTCGCCGATCAATTCGCCAAGCGCGGGATCGATTGCCCCCGCGCCCGGGACCGGGCGTTGGCCATTATCGAAGAAGGCGCTGATCTGGCCGCAATGGCGGCTTTGGGCATGGAGGAAAAGTCGCTCGTGAAGCGTCGCGCGATGCTGGAAGACCTGCGCGCGCGGATTGACCGGCCCGTCGAAACAGCCAAACCTCGCGCCGTTTTGAAGACTCCGCAAAAGCTGTTGCTCGAGGTGGGAGACGTGTTGACCTATCCAACTTGCGAAGGTGAACCCATCAACCCGTATGCCGTGGGAAAGGAATGGGAATGGGTCAAGGCCTGGAAACAGGACGGCTGGGGCGCTCTCACGATCGCCGGCCGCGGCCTCGCATTCGACTTTCTCGCCTGGTATTGGCCTTTGGTAATCTGCGAGCCCTTGTTACAAGAGCCAACCATTGCCGATCTGCTCCGACCGCGGATGTGGCTGTCGAGGAATGCCGGCACCTTGACCGCCCGTCACCACGCGAGCATGCAATTGAAGTCCCTTGGACGCGTTCTGATTGACCCAGGCAAGCTCCATCATTTTTTTCCTGGCTGCACGGGGTCGGTCAGCAGCGCGGTCAATGACATCTCCCTCTCCAACAATATCGGGGTGCGACTCCTTGGAGCCGATGAAACCCTTCGCATCAAGCACGGCCGCCCGCCCGCGCCGAGGATCTATGCTCTGGGAGACATCCTGGTTGCCGAGGGTGGCTCAGCGCGCGGGAGCGGAGAATTGGAGCCGCTCAACCTCTCGGGGCAGTGGCAGGGCCGGTTCAGCTACGCGACTAACAAACGGGAGCCGGTTTCGTTCGTCGCCGCCTTGAGCGAACATGACAGCCGGCTGAATGGCGAGATCGAGGAAACCGGAGCCGTTGCGGACGCGGCGGGGCAGACTCTCCATGCGACCGTGCAGGGCCGGCGATTGGGGCGGTCGGTAAAGTTTCTGAAGGTCTATAGGGACTCGTTCCATAGGTATGGCTCAGTTCAATATGAAGGCGAGGTCAATGACGACGCGACAGAAATCGCAGGATGGTGGACTGTCCCTGGAAGCTGGTCGGGCCGCTTCGTGATGATCAGGCCCAAGCCGCCCGCGATGGACGGCGAGATGCTATCGACGCAGGCGGTTGGCGCATGAAATCGCGCCGCATAGCAAATGCTCGGTTGGCGCGCAGGGCGGGATGCCCAGAAACAGGCTACGGAACATCCATGGGCAAAGCGCCATTCATAGGGCCATGGCGTAAACATAGTGCTCACCATCGTCGGTCGTGGCCCACCGCGGGTGATCGCTTCGCGAAATGCGTCGCCGAAGGTTTATTCATGCTCAGGCGTTTCTGTTCGAGGTTTTTCCTGACCGCGGTTTTCGTGGCCGGTCTCGCCCAAAACGCGGCGGCGCATCCGCACGTATGGGTAACGGCGCGCGCGCAAGTGATTTTCGACGCACAAGGCAAGATCGCGGCCATACGTCACGCCTGGACGTTCGACGAGATGTATTCGGCTTTCGTGACGGAAGGCCAGGGCAAGCCCGGCCAACTCTTGACCAAGGAAGAGCTGGCGCCGCTTGCCAAGACGAACGTCGAATCTCTCACTGAATTCGACTATTTCACCTACGCTAAGGAGGCAAGCCAAAAGGTTGAATTCGGGACGCCCACCGACTATTCGCTGGAACAGCGGGAGGACAAACTCGTGGTTCTGCGGTTTACGCTTCCGTTGAAAACCCCCGC
>JBATYB010000049.1:0-2251 GCA_049673825.1 Methylocella sp.
GGGCGGCGCCGGCCGCGTAGGTTTGAAAGCCGGACCGGGCCGCGGATCGCGTCGAACCTTGAGGGGTCGCGAAGGCGGCGGCGTTTGCGCGGCTGGAATAGGAACCGGCGCGGCTCGAGCGAGGCCGGGCGGATCTGGGTCCGGCGGATTGGGTTCGGGCAACGGCACCGCGCTTGGCTTATTCGCCGGGGATGTGCCCGCCGGACTCCCGGCCGATGGCCCAAGGCCCGCGAGATTCGGTTCGGCCACGGGCGCGCCGCTTCCGGGACCTGACCGCGATGCAATTTCCGTTTCAAGCCGGGCAACCGCCACTTCCAGGGCTCGCGCTTCGCGCTCGATCGCCTCTTCCGGCACCGGCGGATCGAGATTGCGCAATTGGCCGAAAAGCGCCCCGCGCGCGCGCTCGTAAATGGCGCGGCGTGCTTCGGCCGTCGCATCCGGCAGGCCCGCGACGGCCTTGGCGAGCAGCGGGTAATAGTCAGCCATATCGGTTTGAGAGCATTTGATCGGCCTTCCGTCAATCCCGCCGCGGAACTTTGCCCATCAATCGCGGAAGGGGTTGTGAACGAGGATCGTATCGGCCCGCTCGGGGCTGGTCGAGAGAAGCGCGACCGGCGCCTCGATCAATTCCTCGATGCGGCGGACATATTTGATCGCCAGCGCCGGAAGCGCCGCCCAGGAGCGGGCGCCGGCCGTCGTGTCTTTCCACCCCTCGATTGTCTCGTAGATCGGAGCGACCCTTGCCTGCGCCGCCTGGCTTGCCGGCAATCTGCCGATGCGCTGGCCATCGAGATGATAGCCGACGCAGACCTTGATCTCCTCGAAACCGTCGAGAATATCGAGCTTCGTCAGAGCAATACCGTCGATCCCCGAGGTTTTTACCGCCTGGCGCACGAGCACCGCGTCGAACCAGCCGCAACGCCTGCGCCGTCCCGTGTTGGTTCCGAATTCATGCCCCCGATCGCCCATCCGCTCGCCAATGGCATCGTTGAGCTCGGCGGGGAACGGCCCGCCGCCGACCCGCGTCGTATAGGCCTTGGCGATTCCCAGCACATAACCAATCGCCTTTGGGCCAAGGCCAGACCCGGTGGCGGCATTGGCGGCGACCGTATTCGACGAGGTCACAAAGGGGTAAGTCCCGTGATCGACATCGAGCATAGCGCCTTGTGCGCCTTCGAACAAAATGCGTTTTCCCGCCCGCCGCGCGGCCTCCAGCAACTCCCAGGTCGCATCCATGAAGGGAAGAATTATGGCCGCGACGCATTCGAGCTCGGCGCGAACGGCCGCTGCCGTGACAGGTTCGAGCCCAAGCCCGCGGCGCAGCGGCTCGTGATGGGCAAGCAGGCGCGCGATTTTTTGATCCAAGCTGGCCGGCTCGGCCAAGTCCATGAGCCGGATCGCGCGGCGGCCCACCTTGTCCTCGTAAGCTGGCCCGATGCCCCGTTTGGTGGTTCCGATCTTCAACGCCTCGACATTTGAGGATTCGCGGTGGGCGTCGAGCTCGCGGTGCAGGCTAAGGATCAGCGTCACGTTTTCGGCGATCTTCAAATTGTTTGGCGAGACCTCGATGCCCTGCGTTGCGAGCTTGGCGATTTCGTCCACCAAATGATGCGGATCGAGGACGACGCCATTGCCGATGATCGAGAGCTTTCCGGGCCGCACTACGCCAGCGGGCAACAGCGCGAGCTTATAGACATTGTTGTCGATGACGAGCGTATGCCCGGCATTGTGGCCGCCTTGAAAGCGCACCACGATGTCGGCCTCGAGCGACAGCCAATCGACGATCTTGCCCTTGCCTTCGTCGCCCCATTGGGCGCCGACGACCACCACATTCGCCATGAATCCGATCGCCTTGCGCCGCGATCCCCGATTTAAGACCCGCCAAAAATAAGCCCGGCGCAAGCTGGCTGCACCGGGTCCATTGCGGGGAGGGGGTACACTTTCGCGCGGCCAGAGTAAAGCTTTGTCCGGTAAGCAGTCAGGGCAAAATACTGAATCGTTAACAAGTGCGCACCTCCGTCCTGAAAGAGCGATTGCCGGACGACTTCAGACGTTTGCGCTTGAGGGATAGTGAAGTGGACCCCGCCGGCGGGACCACTGGGGCCGGTTTGTTGGTTGGAAGTCCGGCCGTTCCTTGCTCCTGAATTGATTAAGCTGCTTTCCGCCGCTGTCGCGGCGGCGGGCATGGACGCAACGCCCCGGCGTCGGCCGGGCGCGGCGTCCTGTCCACGGCTTTCCCGCCGGGCGCGCC
>JBATYB010000050.1:0-2286 GCA_049673825.1 Methylocella sp.
GCACTTATTCGCATGAAGCCATCGTCAATAGGATCAATGCCGATCTTGCCAACGACCTCGGCAATCTCGCGCAGCGCTCCTTGTCTATGGTGGCCAAGAATTGCAGTGGGATATTGCCGGCGCCGGCTGCGCTCAGCGAAGCGGACCAGACGCTCCTTGCGCAAGCGGCAGCGCTTCCGGCAAAATCCCGCGCCGCGATGCAAGACTATGCCTTGCACATGGTCCTGACCGGGAGTTGGCGCGTGGCCGGCGAAGCCAACCGCTATTTCGCCAGCGAGGAACCTTGGGTAAAGCGGAAAAATGACCCGCCACGGATGCAAACGATCCTTTATGTGACCGCCGAGGTTTTGCGTGTAATCGCGATCATGACGCAACCGTTCATGCCGGCTTCGATGGAAAAGCTTCTCGGCCTTTTGAGCGTGCCCGCGAACGCGCGAAAATTCGCTAACGCCG
The DNA here is from genome assembly GCA_049673825.1 of Methylocella sp. GTDB lineage: Bacteria > Pseudomonadota > Alphaproteobacteria > Rhizobiales > Beijerinckiaceae > Methylocapsa. The sequence continues at coordinate 454 of JBATYB010000050.1, forward strand.
AGACCGCGCAAGGTCTCGTGGCGGGAACGCTTTTGCCCCCGCCCGCGCCGGTTTTTCCGCGTTACATCGACGCGGAGGAAGATTTGCTCCCGAGAGGTCTAGCGTGCTGATCGACAGTCATTGCCACCTCGATTTTCCGGATTTCGCCGCCGAGCGCGATGCCGTGGTCGACCGCGCCCGCGCCGCCGGCCTCAAGCGGATGATCGCCATTTCGACCCGCGCGGAAGCTTTTGGTTCGATCAGCCTCATCGCCGAAACCTACGAGGACGTCTTTTGCACGGTTGGCACGCATCCGCATCACGCGCATGAAGAACCCGACGTGTCGCAAGATCGCTTGGTCGCGTTGGCGCGTCACCCGAAATGCGTCGGCATCGGCGAAGCGGGACTCGATTATCACTATGACCAAACGCCGCGCGACATCGCCGCGAGGGTTTTCCGCACCCATATCGCGGCCGCCCGGCAAAGTGGGCTGCCGCTTGTCGTTCATGCCCGCGACGCGGACGCCGATATCGCCGCGATATTGACGGACGAAATGGGGAAGGGCGCTTTTAGCGGGGTTCTCCACTGCTTTACCTCGTCCGCCATGCTTGCCGAGGTAGCACTTTCGCTTGGGCTCTATATTTCGTTTTCCGGCGTCTTGACGTTTAAGAATTCGCGGCCGCTGCGGGAAATCGCCCGCGCGGTGCCCATGGACAGGATGTTGGTCGAAACCGACGCGCCTTATCTGGCGCCGGTTCCCTATCGCGGCAAGCGCAACGAACCGGCATTTGTCGCGGCCACCGCCCGAGCATTGGCCGAAGTGAAGCGCGTTTCGCCGCAAACAATCGGCGCGGAAACGAGCGCCAATGCGCTGCGCTTGTTTTCCAAGATGCCTGCTCCCGCGATCGGCGCGGACGCGGCGTGAGCCTCACCTTCACCATCCTCGGCTGCGGATCCTCCGGCGGGGTTCCGCGCGTCGGCCAAGGCTGGGGCGCCTGCGATCGCGATAATCCCAAAAACCGGCGCCGGCGCTGTTCGCTCTTCGTCGAGCGCACCGGCGAGAACGGCGCCGCGACCCAAGTCCTCGTCGACATGTCGCCGGATCTTCGCGAACAATTGCTCGGGCTCGGCATCGGCCGGCTCGACGCTATCCTGCTGACCCATTCGCACGCCGATCATATTCATGGAATTGACGAGATCCGGCCTTTGGTCATCATGGCACGGCGAAAAATCGACCTCTATATGGACGCCGCCACCTCGGCCGTCGTGCGCGCGAATTTCGGTTATATTTTCGAAACGCCAGCCGGCAGCCATTATCCTGCGTTGCTAAATGAACATCGCCTAGTGACTGGCCAACCTGTAACTATAAATGGGCCTGGCGGACCTCTGGATGCCGTTCCGTTCCAGCTTGAACATGGCGAGATTGACGCGCTCGGTTTTCGCTTTGGCAAGGTGGCCTATTCGCCCGATCTCAAAGCCGTTCCCATCGCGAGCCGCGGTTTTCTGGAGGGGCTCGACCTGTGGATCGTCGACGCTTTGCGCTACACGCCGCACCCCAGTCATTTTTCCTTGCCGGAAACCCTCGACTGGATCGCCAAATTGCGGCCCAAGCGCGCGATTCTCACCAATCTTCATAGCGATCTCGATTTCGCGCGGCTCAAAAGCGAACTTCCGGCAAACGTCGAGCCTGCTTTCGATGGCATGCGAATTTGCGCCTGAAATGAGCCGATCGGCTTTAATCTCACTTTGTAGCTTAGTAACATAATTCCCTGATATCCGGGTTTTATTTTATATGCGAACAGAAGGTGCGCTCGGCCGCGCCTCGGGACCGGAATTTAGGTTCCATAATATAGA
>JBATYB010000051.1:0-1818 GCA_049673825.1 Methylocella sp.
GGGACGTTTCCTCGCCGCATATATAGGCCCCGGCGCCCATCCGCAGCTCAAGCTCGAATGTATGTCCCGAGCCTTGGATGTTGGGACCGAGGTAGCCGGCCTCCCGCGCGATCCGAAGAGCCTCCGAAAAAGTCTTTCCGGCATGGGGATATTCCGACCGGCAATAGACGTAGCCCTTGGCCGCGCCGACGCCGATGCCGCAAATCGTCATGCCTTCGATCAGCGCGAACGGATCGCCCTCCATGATCATGCGGTCGGCGAACGTGCCACTGTCGCCTTCGTCGGCATTGCAGGCGACATATTTGCGGTCCGCCGGCGTATCGGCGACGGTCTTCCATTTGATGCCGGTCGGGAAACCGGCGCCACCGCGCCCGCGAAGCCCCGATTTCGTCACTTCGGCGACGACCGCGGCAGGCTCGATCTCGAGGGCGCGTTTGAGCCCCTTCCAGCCGTCATGCGCGGCATAATCGGAAAGCGAGAGCGGATCGACGATGCCGCAGCGGGCGAAGGTGAGGCGTGTCTGGCCCGCCAGAAACGGATGCTCCTCCGGCTTGCCGATCCGGAGCGAATGCGCGCCGCCGGTCAATAGCCCGGCGTCGAAGAGGGAGGCGACGCTCGAAGCCGATACCGGGCCGTAGCCAATGCGCCCTTGCGCCGTCTCGACCTCGATCAACGGCTCCAAAAAGAACACCCCGCGCGAGCCGGTGCGGACGATCTCGACCGGAAGACCGCGCGCGCGGGCCTCGGCCGCGATCCTCGCCGCGACCTTGTCGGCACCAACCGCGAGCGCGGCGGCATCCCTGGGAACGAAAATACGCGTCATGCCGCGCGCGCCTCTTCGAGTGCCTCGGCGATTTTGTCCAGGTTCAAGCGTCCAAGTGGTTCGCCATCGAGAAGAGCGGCAGGCGACGTGGCGCAAAGGCCAAGGCAATAGACCGGCTCGACCGTCAGTTCGCCATCGCGGGTCGAGCCATGCCAGCCGACGCCGAGTTTGGCCAGAACGGCCGCCGCCAAAGCCTCGCTGCCCATGCTCTGGCAGGCTTCGGCACGGCAAAGCTGCAGAACGTGCCGCCCGCAAGGTTCACGGCGAAAATCGTGATAGAACGTCACGATGCCATGGACCTCGGCGCGGGTCAGATTAAGCGCTTCGGCGACGAGCGGCACGGCGGCGGCGCTGACACAACCGAACTCTTCCTGCAAGCCATGCAGAATCGGAAGCATGGGGCCTTCAAGCCCGGCATGTTCGGCAATGATCTCCTTGGCGCGCGCGGCGTTCCAGGCGGAGGTCTCGAGCATGCGTTTCCCATCCATTTTGTGTGCGATTGGGATATGGGCCTTTGCTGCCCAAAAATCAATAAGATAGTCTTGTAAACTTATCGGGATGTTCTATCAATGCGGATCGCTTAAAAGTCACTGTTTGTAGCGAAGGGCGGCCTCTTCAAACGCCGCCGAGGCAAACTCGGCAATTTTCTAAAAGGCGCCATTCAAAATAGCTCTTGTAGTGTTGGCGACCATTTAAGGCTTTGGAGTCAGAGCGACGATCTGCGCAATGTCATTTGATGGCAAGGTGACGATAGTTGAGCCAACTTTTAAAATCGTATGGTGCGATGTTAGCAGCACTATAGTCGCATCGCCAAAAATATGCCGCCAACCGCCTTGCTCTCGCATAATTACTTCATGCCGTATATCAGAAATATCTCGAATCCTTAGGCCATACGCACGTCCAAAGAATCCAATTAGAATAATCAAACTACATAATGTTTGGCCAACCCACCAAAAACTGATATTCTCTCCAGCTTTAACTTTGTAAATTTCCAT
>JBATYB010000052.1:0-2721 GCA_049673825.1 Methylocella sp.
CTTTTTAGCGGACGATCGCGAAAGGGCGCGGGCTCTCTAAATAGTGGATGGCCTGACGCGGGGCTTTGCCTTCCCCAGTCCCATGCGCTAATGGTTGGGGGCACGCCACAAGAGCTAGACCGCCGACAGGCATTTGGGGACCCCATGACGAATCAGGCTCGCTTCACGATCGCCAGTATCTTCGAGGGCAAGAGCGCGATCGTGCAAATCACACCGGTCGCGGCCGATGGGAGTCCGCCGGGACTCGCGGGCGCCGGGCTCCAGGGATCGCAAGGATTGGGCCTCGAAATTGCAAATATCGCGGCTCTCCCAGATGCCGAGGACTCTTCTCTTCACGAATTCTCCCGCGCCCATTTCATGCCATCGGAGATTTCCTTTTGCATCAGGCAGCGCGAGGCGAAAGCGGCCTTTCAAGGTCTCCTCGCGGCCAAGCGCGCCATCATTAAATCGGGTGCGGCGAGCGACTCGCCGGATGGACCGCGAAGCGTCGAAATCGGCTTCGATGGCGATGGCAGGCCAACTTATCGCGGCTGCCTGTTATCGATCAGCGATACCGGCACGATAGCCGCCGCGGTTTGTCTCTGGCTGGGTGGGCTTACCTGGCCTGGGGTGCCGCCTGCGAGCGGAGCCGCGCGCCCGCCAATGCGGACATTTCCGCTAAGAACCAGGATTCTCGCGTTTCTGGTTTTGCTGTCGCTGTTGCTTCTGTTTGCATTGGGGCTCTGGAAAATCCTCGTAACGTGGCGTCACTAAATTTCGTTGGCCGGCCCGCGTTGGTTGCCGTCGCGCGCGCCATCGCGTTCGCTGGAGAGGTTCAGCCATTCGTCCTCGGCGGCAACGAGCATACGCTCGAGTTCGCCGCGCTGGGAGGATAAAAGCGCCGCCTTGGCCGGTTCCTCGATGAACGCCGCCGGCTCCGCGAGCGCCTTGTCGATGCGCGAAACGAGATCGTGAAACTTGCGCATCTTTTCCTCGATCGCCGAAATGCGCTTGTCTAACCGGGCCGCGCTTTTCGCGGCGTGCGGGTTCTGATCGCCGTCCGGAGCCGCTTGCCTGGCCTCGCCGCGGTCTTTTTTCAAAGGCCTGCCATTGCCGCCGCCGGCTCGCTCGATCACATAGTCGTTGTAATCATCGATGTCGCCATCAAACGGTTTGACCGTGCCTGCTTCCACGAGCCAGAGGCGGTCGGCGCAGGCGTCGAGGAGATACTTGTCGTGCGACACCAGAATGACCGCGCCCCGATAGTCGTTGATCGCCTCGATCAACGCGGCGCGGCTATCTATGTCGAGATGATTGGCCGGCTCGTCGAGAGTTAACAGGTGAGGTCCGTTGAAGCTTGCCAGTCCCAAGAGAAGCCGGGCCTTTTCGCCCCCGGACAATTGCGCGGCCGGCGTGTCGGCCTTCACGTTCGGAAAGCCGAGCTGCGCGCATTTTGTTCGAATCCTTGCCTCCGTCGCCTCGCGCATGAGCAAGGCAACGCATTGATAGGGAGTGGCCTTCGGGTCGAGTTCGTCGATTTGATGCTGGGCAAAGAATCCCGCCTCCAGTTTCGACGAGCGCCGGATGCTGCCGGCTGTAGCTTTCAGCCTTCCGCAGACAAGCCTCGCGAAAGTCGATTTGCCATTGCCGTTGCCGCCGAGAAGGCCGATCCGGTCGTCGTCCGAAATCGTCAGGGCGAGCCGCCGCAACACCGGCGCCCCGCCGTAGCCCGTGCTCGCATTCTCCATCGCGACAAGCGGCGGACTTAAAGGCCTTCGCGGCGAGGGCAAATGGAACGGGATGACTTGTCCGTCGACGATGGCCGTCACGGGTTCCATCTTGGCGAGCATTTTCAGGCGGGACTGCGCTTGCGCCGCCTTGCTCGCCTTGGCGCGGAAGCGATCGACGAAAGACTGGAGGTGCCTGCGCTGGCCGTCTTGTTTCTTTTTCTGTTTGAGCGCGAGCGCTTGCCGTTCGCGCCGCTGCCGCTCGAAACTCGAATAGTTGCCGCGCCAGAGGGTGAGCTTGGCTTGATCGAGATGCAGGATATGATCGCAAACGGCATCGAGCAAATCGCGGTCGTGGCTGACGACAAGGATCGTTGCCGGATAGCGCGTGAGATAATCGATCAGCCAAAGCGTGCCTTCGAGATCGAGGTAATTGGTCGGCTCGTCGAGAAGCAAGAGATCGGGGCTTGCAAACAAAACCGCGGCGAGCGCGACGCGCATCCGCCAGCCGCCGGAAAATTCGTCAAGCGGCCGTTGCCGCGCCGCTTCATCGAAGCCAAGCCCGGCCAAAATGCGCGCTGCCCGCGCGGGCGCCGCATGCGCCGAAATATCGACGAGGCGCATTTGAATTTCGCCGATGCGCGCCGGATCGGCCGCGGTCTCGGCTTCGGCCATCAGACGCGCGCGCTCGAGATCGGCGGCAAGGACAAAATCGATCAAGTTTTGACGCCCGCCCGGCGCCTCCTGCTCGACACGGCCGAGACGCGTTGCCCGGGGGAGCGATATCGAACCCCCATCCGGCGCGAGCTCGCCTGCGATCATTTTGAGCAGCGTCGTCTTTCCGGCGCCGTTGCGGCCGACCAAGCCCGCGCGTGCGTTGCCGGGAAGGGCGGCGGTCGCCTGGTCGAAAAGAACCCGCGGCCCGAGCCTGAGAGTGATGTCATTGATGTGGAGCATGCGCGCTTGTCGCCTGCCTGGCCGGCCCTGGCAAGAGCAAGACAAATCGATAATTGCC
>JBATYB010000053.1:0-5415 GCA_049673825.1 Methylocella sp.
CGAATGCCTCAATTATTTCGGCAATGCAGGATACGGTTAATCGCATCGGGATACGAACAAGAGCGCGTTCACATCATAGGTAACCGGCGCCTCGAAACCGCTTGGCGATACATCGGCCCATCGGCACTTTTGAACAAGCGTTGGCGGGAACTCATCCGCTTCCAAATCCGCGCGGCGGCATCATTCGTCACCCCGATTCCGGCCTTGGCGGAACGATTGTATATGGAGAAGGCAATCGCTATAAGGGCAGCGGTTTGAGATTCGGGAGTCGCGCAAGTGCCAATGGAGGAGGTCGAAGGGGGCTACAAACCGGCCGGAGACGAAGCCTTTATGAACGAGCGCCAGAGGGATTATTTCCGGCGCAAATTAATTGCGTGGAAAGAAGACATCCTCCGCGAGAGCCAGGAAACCCTCGTGGTATTGCAGAAAGAGAGTGAGAACCATCCCGATCTCGCCGATCGCGCCTCTTCCGAGACCGGCCGGTCCATCGAATTGCGGGCGCGCGACCGGCAGCGCAAGCTGATCGCAAAGATCGACGCGGCGCTGGAACGGCTTGACGATGGCAGTTATGGCTATTGCGAAGAAACCGGCGAGCCTATCGGCCTTAAGCGGCTCGATGCGCGGCCAATCGCAACCCTTTCGGTGGAGGCGCAGGAACGCCACGAACGGCGCGAACGGACCCACCGCGAGAGCTGACTCAAAGCTATTTTGGGGCCGCACGATCGCGAGGGCATCGCGGCCGCCGGTTTTTGGCAACAAACCAGCGTTTGGCTGACCGTTGTTGACCCGCCGCGCCCGCTTGCCTTAGCCCGGCGCGCGTCCAAGCAGTCGCGCCATTTCTTCCTCGAGCGAAACGACGCCGTCGTGCGCCGGAGCGGCCGCCGAAACCCCCAAGATTAAACCACCGGCGGCACCAGCCGAAGCGGCCGATCCCGCGGATTGCGTCGCGGGCGCGGGGGGAAATTCAGTCCGCCGTGCCACGTCGCCCGCCGGGGGCGTTGGGATCTCCTCAAAGCCGGGAAGCGAGCTTGGGGCAAGCGCATCCGCGGGCGGGGTCTCGGATGCGCCTGATCGGGTCGGTTTGGCGGCGGTCCCTTGCACCTGGCGCAGCGCCGGTGGCCGCAAAAAAGGAGTGGCGACAGGGGCGCGAGGAAATCCTTTGGCGGGAGTGGTTCCAAGCTCGGGTTTTTGCGGCGGACCGGCGCCGCCGTGGAGCGGCTCGCGGGGATTCGATGTTTCTTGGCCAAACGGCGTAACGGGCGGCGGCGTGCGCCTTGGCGGCAGAGGAAAAACGGGCCGCGCAGGCGTGGGTAAAACGATCGGTGGCGCGGAATCGCGCCTGGACTCCTCGATGGGGCCAGCGGCCGTCAACCCGATCTCCCACTCCGACCCGGCGGCGGGAGGAAACGGCATTTTGCGCTGCGGCGCATTCGGCGGAGGCGCTTCCGCCGGAGAAGGCCAGGAAATTCCTGCCGGCGCCGGCGGCGCGTCGCGCAGCTCCTTGTCGCGAATTCTTGCCTCGCGAAGGTCGCGCGGGTCGCGGCTCTCGGCGCGGATAATATCCGATTCGATCACAACGTCGTTGGGTCCCCCGATCATCAGCAGATGTTCGACATTGTCGCGTCGAATAATAACGAGCTGGCGCTGCCGGTCGAGGTCGAAGGCGTCGACGGTCCCAAGCCTCGGCAGCCGGGCCCTTCCATTACGTGGCAACCGAAGCCGGCGTCGGAAGGTGAAGCGGAAAATAATGGACAACAGACCAGCGGCGCCGACGAATGCGATCGCCGCGGCGGCAAGGGTGAAACTCTTGCTCGCGAAAAAACTTTCATTCAAGCCCAGCATCTGGTGGCTCATTCGAAGAAAACTGCGGCGGACGTTCGTTTAGTGTAGCATGTTCCAAACCGCCATGCCGGCGCAAGCTAGCAAATAGTTAACGAAATTCATCAAAATTTATCAAAATTGATCAAAAAATCGATTCGCGCAAGCGACCACGCTACCGTCCTGGCGAGGAAAAATTACCGGGACCTTCCGGGTGGGCAGGATCGGCGCCGAGACCCATGCGGCCGCGGGTGCCGGAATAACCATAGCGGAACCCGTCCAATTCCTGGACAGGCGGCCTTGCGCGATCCGGCCGCGAGGCGGATTTGGCGGCGCCGGCCCGTATTAGGAATAAGAGGTTTGCGCGATGGCGCCGCCGGAAGCTAACATCGAGATGGTTGTGCTGGCGAGGAACTTGGCGAATGATTGCATCGGCTTCTCCATACCGGGCGGCTCGGCGCGAGACGAGACCGCAATTGCGATTTTGCGTTCTAAACATCAACGCGCCAAACTAGTCGACGTTCACCGGCAAGACCCGGCTATTACACCAAGTTTAAGACGGACAAATTGGCGGCGGATGCGCGAAATACCGCGTCGAGCGAAACCGTGGCTTTGTTACATTTCCGTGCACAATGGCGGAGCCCCGGAGGAGGAGGATGCGGCGAGTTGTCCATAGGTTCAAACATAGTTACGTCGCTTGCACCGGGTGAACCCTTATGAGCGAGCAGCCCGCCGCCGTCCGCGAAACCGGACTCATTGGCAACCCAGTCTTGATCTTGGCTTTTGTTTTGCTTTTGGCGAGCGCGATCGCGGGTTTTTCCGTCTTGCCCAATGATGAAGGCACCACCCTCGCAATCTTGCTGCTCGCCCTCTTCGCGGTTGCCGGTATTTGCGCTTCCTTCGCCATTGCGGCGGGCCTACTTCAGTTTTCCGGACAAGCGTCGAAGAACGACGTCACCAAACTCGTTTGCGACGGGAATACCGAAGGGCTGATCGTGACCGGTGCCGGCGGCAAGATCCTTTACGCGAACGAAGCCTATTTGACCTTGGCGGGGGCACGCGGCCTCGCCGGCCTGCGCGCGGTGGAGCGGCTATTTTCCGGATCCCCGGAGATTTCCGAGGCCATCTACCGGCTCGCCCAAGCCGCGCGCGAGCGCAAGAGCGCGGCCGAGGAATTGCGCTTGTCTCCGCCGCTCGGCGGCGCCGGTGGGATCGGCTGGTACAAGATCAAGGTCAGGCCGCTGGCTTTGGCGACCGCCAGGCGCGCCAGCCTGTGGTCCGTCGCGGATGTAACGCGCGAACGCGAAAAACAGGAAAAGGCTTTTCAGGAATTGCGGCAGGCCATCGATTTTTTAGACCACGCGCCAGCCGGATTTTTTTCCTGCGGCCGGAACGGCGACGTTTCTTATATGAACGCTACCCTTGCCTCCTGGCTCGGTTGCGACCCGGCGGAGGCCGGCACCGGAGATCTCAAGCTGACCGACTTCGTGGCCGGCGCCGCCGCCGCGCTCGTCGCTTCGGCCGCCGGAGGCGCGGGCGAGGTCCGCACCGAGCAATTCGATATCGACCTGAAATGCCGCAATGGTCAAACCCTGCCGGTGCGTCTGCTCCACGGCGTCGCGTTCGGTCAGGACGGCGTGCCAGGGCCGTCGCGCACGCTCGTCCTCAGCCGCGCTCCTGTCGAGGACCCGGCCCGGGATTTGCGCACGGGGGAAATGCGCTTCGCACGGGTACTCAATGCGACGCCGATGGCGATCGCCATGCTCGACAAGAGCGGACGGATCACCCGTTCGAACGCCGCTTTCGCGCGCCTCATGCCGGAAGCCTTGAAGCAGCGCGACGGCGCCGCGCGCTCGATCTTTGCCGGGGTCCTCGATCGCGACCACGGCGCCGTCGATGCCGCCATTGCCGCGGCCTTCCAGTCGACTCCCGATATCCCGCCGGTCGATGCCGCCTTGGCTGGGGAAGGCGAGCGGTCGGCAAGGCTATTTTTCGCGGCGGCGGACGAGCACGGCGGGAACGGCGCGACGATTTACGCGCTCGACACCACCGAACAGCGGGCTTTGCAAAGCAACTTCGCTCAATCCCAGAAAATGCAAGCGATCGGACAGCTTGCCGGCGGAGTGGCGCATGATTTCAATAATGTCTTGACCGCGATCATCGGCTACTGCGACCTGCTTCTCGCCAATCACCGGCCGACCGATCCGTCGTTCCGGGACATTAATCAAATTAAGCAAAACGCCAACCGCGCGGCGTCGCTCGTGCGGCAGCTGCTGGCCTTTTCGCGCCGCCAAACGTTGCGGCCGCAGGTCCTGCAATTGGGCGATGTGCTGTCCGATCTGCAAATGCTGATGCGCCGGCTGGTCGGCGAAAAAATCGATCTCGAGCTGCGCCACGGCCGCGACCTCTGGCTCGTCGAGGCCGATGTCAACCAGTTCGAGCATGTCCTCGTCAATTTGATCGTCAACGCGCGCGACGCGATGCCGCAGGGCGGCAAGATCATCTTGCGGACCCGCAATGTCATGGCGGCCGAGTGCGCAGGTTTCAATGAGACATCGCTGGTTCCGGCCGATTATGTCGCAATCGAGGTCGAGGATTTCGGACATGGCATCGCGCCGGAAGTAAAAGACAAAATCTTCGAACCGTTTTTTACCACCAAGGAAGTCGGAAAGGGCACCGGTCTCGGCCTCGCCATGGTGTATGGCATTGTGCAACAGACCGGCGGCTATGTTTTCTGTTCGAGCACGCCCGGCAAGGGGACGGTTTTTACGATCCTCCTGCCCCATTATATTCCGGACGAAACCGTTGCATCTCGTTCGATCAAACAAGCGGCCGCGCCGTCCGCCGATCTCACTGGCCACGGCACGATCCTCCTCGTCGAGGACGAAGAGGCGGTCCGGGCGTTCGGAGCGCGGGCTCTTGCCTCGCGCGGCTATACCGTGTTGCAGGCTGCCTCGGGCATCGAGGCGTTGCAAATCGTCGAGCAAAACGGCGGACAAATCGATCTTGTCGTTTCCGACGTCGTCATGCCGGAGATGGATGGCCCCACCATGTTCGGCGAATTGCGCAAACGCGGGGTCAAGGCCAAGGTCATTTTCGTGTCCGGCTACGCCGAGGACGCCTTCGCCAAAAACCTGCCCGAGGGCGAGGATTTCGGCTTTTTGCCGAAACCCTTCAGCCTGAAGCAATTGATCGAAGCGGTGAAAGGGAGGCAGTGAAAAGCTGGGTCTCGCACGGCGACCCCAGGCGCCGCGGGTATTTGACTTGGTCAATTCATCTGATGAAGTGGTAGTGACTCAATTCGAATGTCTGCAAAGGGTGGGGACGAGTCATTCGCCCCTATATTTCGCACGCGTTATATTTCGCACGCGTTGAGTGCCTGATATTTCAACACCGAAATTGGCAAGCGGAATTCTTGATGGGGTGGACGGCCACCGCTCCCCGGCATCGATGTGCCATAACGTGGTCGTCGGTGAACGCCACAACTGAGAGGAGCCGTCCACTATGCATATTACCACGATAGGTCTCGATCTTGCCAAGCGCTGGTTTCAGATTCACGGCGTTGACGCCGCCGGAAAGATCGTCATCAGACGAAGG
>JBATYB010000054.1:0-3751 GCA_049673825.1 Methylocella sp.
TCGCCAATCTGTGCACGCAACCGATCGGCAGATAGATCGACTCGTTCTCGTGAACAAGGTGAATCTCATTGTCCCTTGTAACCTCGGCCGTTCCCTTGACGACGACCCAATGCTCGGCGCGATGGAAATGCTTTTGCAGGGACAAGCGCTCGCCTGGCTTCACGACGATGCGTTTGACCTGGTAGCGCGTCCCGGAATCGATCGATTGATAATAGCCCCATGGCCGGTAGGAGCGCCTATGTTCCAGTGCTTCCGGGCGATTTTCGGCTTTCAGGAGATCGACCAGTTGCTTGACGCTATCGCCGTGCGCCCTGTTGAGCACCAAGACCGCATCCTGGGTGGTAACGACAATGACATCGTCGACGCCGACGACGGTCGTCAAATGGTCGTCCGAGCGAACATGAACATTTGACGCATTCATGACGATGCCGCGGCCCCGAATCGAATTGCCCTTGCCGTCGCGTTCCGACAATTGCCGGACCGCCTCCCAATTGCCGACATCCGACCAGCCTATGGCGGCGGGGACGACAGCGGCCTTGCCGGTGCGCTCCATGACCGCGAAGTCAATCGATTTCTTCGGCGCCCCGGCGAAGGCTTCCGCGTCGAGGACCAAAAAATTCAAATCCGGTTTGGCCTTGGCGACGGCTTCCGCCGCCGCTGCCGCCATGTCCGGCTCGAAATTTCGCAACTCATCCTGCATCACATCCGCGCGAAAGAAAAAATTGCCGGAGTTCCAGAGATAATTCCCGGCGACATATTTTTCCGCCGTTGCGGCATCGGGCTTTTCGACGAAGGCCTCGACCTTCAACACGGCGCCGTCCTGCGTTACCGTCTTTCCCGGCTTGATATAGCCATAGCCAGTGGCGGGCGCGTCCGGCTTGATACCGAGCGTCACGATATAGCCTTGCGCCGCCGCTTCGGCCGCCGTTTTGCACAAGGCCACGAAACCTTCTCCATCTCGCACCACGTGATCGGCGGCCAGAACCGCGACGATCGTGTCCGGCCCCAATTGCGCCGCGAGCTCGGCCGCAACCGCGACGGCAGGCCCAGAATCGCGCCGGACCGGCTCCAGAACAATGTGCGCCGCGCGCTTGATCTTTTGCAACTGCTCGGCGACGAGAAAACGATAATCGTGATTGGAAATGACAATCGGCGTTTCGAACACGCCGTCGGCAAGCATTGCGGTCACCATCTGGAAGGTGGAGCGCGGGCCAACGAGAGAAATGACTTGCTTCGGCAGGCTTTCGCGCGATTCTGGCCAGACCCGCGTTCCCGCGCCGCCGCACATAATGACCGGAAGGATTTTCACGTTTTCCCGCTCCCTCGCGAAGAATACCCATAGTCCGTTCCAAAACCTAATTTAACACACAATAGACCCCCGTGCCTGTATGGCGCACCGCATAATCATAGACGCTTGCGCGGGAAATGTCGCCTGTTTCCAAGTGTCTTCGCGGAGTGTGAATTGTCATTTCAGTTTGGACGAGAAGGCGATCGCGTCCTCGCGCGCTTCCGCGTGAATTTCATTCGTCGCAATCCAACCATTGCGATGCTCGCGCCCGGCTTTTTGCTTTTGATCGGCGCGACGTTGATCGCCGGCGGATTTGGCTTTCATTTTCCCAAGGGCTACATCTACGCCGCTTTGGCTTTTTCCGGCGCGGCCGAGGGCCTCAACAGGCTCGCTAGCCGCAGGCGCAAACAACCGCCGAAATGAAATGGCAGAGGGCGGCAACCCCACTTTGACGGACGACGGCGCGGCCATCGCGGAAATTCTCCTGCCGGTCGCGATCGATCATTCCTATTCCTATCTCGTTCCGCGCGGCATCGCCGTCGCGCCGGGCGATTTTGTCGAAGTGCCTCTCGGCACGAGAATGGCCAATGGTGTCGTTTGGGACGCGCGGCCGGGGACACGCGAGCGGGCCAATCTGAAAGCCGTTGCCGCGCGCCTCGATATGCCGCCGCTTCCCGCCAATTTGCGAACATTCGTCGATTGGGTGGCGCGCTGGAACGTTAGCCCGCGCGGCATGGTTTTGCGGATGGCGATCGGTGCGCCGTTTCATGCCGGGCCGGAACCGGCGCGGGTTGGAGTTCGCCTCAAAGGACCGCCTCCGCCCCGCATGACCCCTGCCCGCGCGCGCGTCCTCGCCGCGGCGGAAGGCGGCCTTGCTTTCTCCAAGGCGGCGCTCGCCGAGGCCGCCGCCTGCTCGAGCGGCGTCATCGAGACGTTGATCGGCGAAGGCACGCTTGAGACAATCGCGCTGCCGCCCGAGCCGGCGGCGCTTCGTTGCGATCCGGCGTTCGCCAGGCCATCCCTTGAAGCCGCGCAGGAAAACGCCGCGTCGATTTTAATGGAACGTGTCCAAGCCCGTGCGTTCTCGGTGACCCTGCTCGAAGGCGTAACCGGCTCCGGCAAGACGGAGGTTTACTTCGAGGCCGTCGCGGCGGCTCTCGAAGCCGGACGTCAAAGCCTGATCCTCGTGCCCGAGATCGCGCTCACCGCGCAATTTCTCGGCCGTTTCGCGGCGCGCTTCGGGGCGCGTCCAGGGGAATGGCATTCAGGGGTCAGCGCGCGGAAGCGCGCGCGGCTTTGGCACGCGGTGGCCCTGGGCGACGTCAAGGTCGTTATCGGCGCGCGCTCGGCGCTGTTTCTCCCTTTCGCGGATCTCGCGACGCTCATCGTCGATGAAGAACACGAGGGTGCCTATAAGCAGGAGGACGGCGTCGCCTACCACGCCCGCGACATGGCCGTGGTGCGCGGCCAAATCGAGAAATCGGCCGTCGTCCTCGTCTCGGCGACGCCGTCGATCGAGAGCCGCGTCAATGCCGCCCAGGGCCGCTATGGACATCTCACGCTCGCCACTCGTTTCGAGGCCAAGGCGCTGCCCAACATTGCAGCGATCGATCTTCGCGTCGAGGCGGCGCCGCCAGGAAGATGGATCGCGCCGAGGCTCAATGAGGCTGTTTCAAAGGCGCTCGCGCACGGCGAACAGGCGCTGCTGTTTCTCAACCGGCGGGGCTACGCGCCCTTGACCCTCTGCCGCGCATGTGGACATCGCTTTAACTGCCCGAACTGCACCGCCTGGCTTGTCGAACACCGTTTCCGGCGGGCGCTGATGTGCCATCATTGCGGCCATATCGAACGAAGGCCCACGATTTGCCCGGCCTGCGAGGCGGTCGATTCGCTCGCCGCCTGCGGCCCCGGCATCGAGAGATTGGCCGAGGAAGCGGCGGCGCTTTTTCCGCAGGCGAAAATTCTCGCCCTCTCCTCGGATTTTCCGGGCGGCACGGAGCGTCTGCGCGAGGAAATCGAGGCGACCTCGCGCGGCGAATGCGATATCGTCATCGGCACCCAGCTTGTCGCGAAAGGGCATAATTTCCCGCGTCTTTCGCTGGTCGGCGTGATCGACGCGGATATTGGCTTGACCTCGGGCGATCCGCGCGCGGCCGAGCGAACCTTTCAATTGCTGCAACAAGTGACCGGGCGCGCGGGACGGTTCGAGACCGCGGGCCACGCCCTGGTCCAGACCTGGCAGCCCGAGCATCCGGTCATGCGCGCGCTGTTGTCGGGCGATTGCGAGCGCTTCTACGAGGAGGAAACAAACCAGCGGCGCCGCGCCGGGCTGCCGCCTTTCGGGCGTCTCGCCGCCCTAATCGTGTCGGGCAAGGACAGCGCCTCGGCCGAGAATTTTGCACGGGCGCTCGCGCGGGCCGCGTACACTTTGCCAGCGTCGGACGGTTGGACGCTGACCCCGGC
>JBATYB010000055.1:0-2207 GCA_049673825.1 Methylocella sp.
CGTGTAACATGGCCGGGCAGGCCAAAAACCTGCATGGGGTTCTCCTTGAGTCTCGAGCATCACAACCCGAGCTTCGGAGAACCCCTCCTTCAAGGCAACAATCTCATATCTGTTTGAGCGCGGTCAAGCCCCGCGCCAGGCCGATATGTGAACGCCTCCCACCGCAAGCCCACCTATTTTCGACATGCCGCGGGTGCCCGCCGGATTGTTGACGCCACGGTTTGCGGTTTTCCATCTTGGAGAAGAGTCTCTGCACGGTGCGTCCTTCGCGCCGGTCAGAGACTCAGGGGCACAATGATGCATTTGCTGAAACCCTACCGTCAGCATGCGAACCTGCTCGTCTGGACCAAGGCTGAGGTGGATCGGCGCCGCGTCAAAGGCTGCGGTATCAGCCACCTGTGATTCCGCAAATTAGGGTCCGGACTCAATTAATTCAAAGCCAGCAGGCGGCGATGGCAACGAGATAGAGCGCGGAAAAGAAATTTCCGGCGAGCTTGTCATGGCGCGTGGCGATGCGGCGGACGTCCTTGAGCGTTCCAAGGCAGCCCGCGATGACGTTGCGTTTTTTTTTAGATGCCTTTTTGTCATGCCGGATGCGCTTCGTGCGATCGGATTTGCGCGGGATGACCGGCTTGATTCCGTCCGTTCCGAGGAAGGCGCGAAACGCATCGGTGTCGTAGCCTCGTTGACCCTCCCTCGAAAAGGTGTCCACCATTTCGAGGGAGGGTCAGGTATGGGTCTACCAAATCGGGATACGCTCTAAGCTCCGCCAGTCCGCTGAACGCGACGTCGGCTGTTCCTCCGGCGGCACGCGGGCAAACAGGGCCGAGAAGGATTAACCTTTTGGTCGGGCTTTCACGCCAGGGTCACGCGATTGGACGTTGCGTGCCATGAACCCGAATGTCCGAATATCGTGCAGGCAAAGCCTTGCCGTCAGTCTCGCCGTGCTGACTGTTTTCCCGGGTTTCGTCACGACACCGGCAACCGCGGGCGGCGGGGACGTGGCCGCAGGCTTGCTTGGGGGGCCTCGCCGTTGGCGCCCTTGCCGGCAGCGCGGCGGCGATGCCCCGCTGCTACTCTCCCTGCTACGCGCCGGCGCCGGCCTATGGGCCAGGTCCTCGCTGCCGGCTTGAACGTGAGCGCGTGTGGGACGGTTACGGATACGTCATTCAACGCGTCCGCGCCCGCGAGTGGGACACCGCGATTTCCGAAAACCGTCCGTTGGCCAGATCGGCAACCACAACAATTTGCCGCCGGCGGGCTTGCGACCCTCTTCGTTTGCTATAGTCCTATCGGCTTGCGGGGGGACGTGATCTTGATCGACGCTTGGCTATCACTACCGCTTCCGGCGTTGATTTTGGCTTTGACGGCCTTTTACAGTGCCCCCGCCTTGATGTTGATCCGCCTTTCGTTCGGCGCTTTGGTGGGACCCTGGGTGCGAAGGTTCCGCGGCGTCGTGGCGCCCTATTTTGCCGCGATCGTCACCATATTCAGCATTCTCATCGGCTTTCTCGCAAGCGACGTCTGGGATCGCAACCAGCGCGCGGCGGCAGCGGTGCGCGGGGAAGCCGCCAGTCTTAGTTCCCTCCATGCCCTGGCCGCCGCCTTGGGTGCGCCGCACGTTGCGATCGACCGCGCCATCCGGGCCTATGCCATCGCCGTTATCGACATGGAATGGCCGCGCATGAAAAACGGCGAAGCGTCGCCTGAAGCCGAAGCAGCACAAGACGAGTTGTTGCAAACCGTCGCGCAATCCGATCTTGCGGCCGCAGGCAACCCGGCGCTCGACCGCCTATTGCTCGACACCGCCTTGAGGGTTAGGGAGGCGCGCGGCGACCGGCTAGCATACAGCTCGGATTTTTCAGAAAACTTTAAATGGTCATGCGTTCTTTTGATGGCCTTGATGGCGCAGATCAGCCTTGCCGCGGTGCATCTCGACGAGGCGCGCGCCCAGATCGCCGCCATGGTCATTTTCACCGCCAGCATCGTCCTCGTGATCGGATTGATCGCCACACACGAAAAGCCTTTCCAACCACCGATCGGCATCAGGCCGGCGCCGATCGCCAAGCTTCTCGACATCGTGCCGGATAGTTAAAGTCTCGCCGGATTGTCGGCGCCGGCGGGCGATTTCCTCGGTCGCCTGCGTTTGGGGAGGAGCATTCCCGCCGGCCATGATCCCATCACGGATTTTGGGACCGGCTGACCGC
>JBATYB010000056.1:0-1659 GCA_049673825.1 Methylocella sp.
GCCTTCCAGCATCTCTACAACCACTTCAGGCCGCATGGCGCTCTCGACGGCAAAACCCCAAACCAGTATCTTCAAATCTGCCGAGACCGGAATGCCTCTCCGTCTCATATGTGCTGAGCCCGGACACTCTATATCAAACATGCCGGATGTTCGATCATAGCTGCCGATCACGAAGTTCCGATCAATCAAAAGGAGAAGGTGGTAGGCGACATCATCGCCCGAGACACCCTCCTTTTCGAAAAACTCATTGGCGCAACCACGATGGAGCGATTGCCCATTGAGGTCTGGGTTAGCCTCCAGCGCGAGGAGGATTTCCCGGATCAGATCCATGTCGCGCATCATACTTAACCTCCTCGTAGTATGTGATAAAGGACGTTATCGTATATAAGTCCTTGTTCGCGATTGCTGTCCCGCTTTGTGCTTTTTGTGAAAGGCTAGCCCTTGCCGGGAGCGTGAAGCCTTAGAACTTGGCGCCCCGATCCATCCACGTCATGCCTTACGCCCCAGCATGGGCACCCCAAACGCACGTCCCGCGCCGCGCAAAGGCTCATCGACCGTGGCAAGCGGCACGCCGCGGCGCCGCGTAACGCCTCGCAGGCCGCTTAGATGTTCTTTTCGATACGCCGGTCGGGAATAAACCACAGGAGCGCGACGGCAATATAGAGCGCGATCGCGATCCACGGCTGAACGAAGGCAAGCCCAATCGCCACTGCGTAGGCCGCGAGGGAAAGCTTCTCTTTCAAATCGCGTCCGACGGCGCGGGCCAACCTCGAATCCGCGCCGTTGATTGCGATCAGCATCCGCTCCAGCAAAAGATAGCCGATCGCGGCCATCACAAGTACAAATCCATAGGCCGCGGTCGGCAGCGCGGCGAAACCGGTCTCGTCCATCCAACGGATCACGAACGGCACCAGCGAAAGCCAAAACAACAGGAACATGTTTGCCCACAGCGACCGTCCATCGACCCGCTCGCTGACCTGCAGCATGTGGTGGTGGTTGTTCCAAAAGATGGCAACATTGGTGTAGCTCAGCGCATAGGTGATGAACACCGGCAGGGTTGATGCGAGCGCGGCAAAGTCGGTGCCTGGCGGCGCCTTCATCTCCAACACCATAATGGTGATGATGACGGCGATCACCCCATCGGTGATGGCTTCTAGCCGGCCTTTGTGCATTACGGACCTTTCTCGCAATGGCAGACGTAGCCGCCTCTTGCGCTTGTATCTTTGTCCCGCCCGTCAATCGCACCGCGATTAAACAGAGCGGTCTTGTCTCTCATTTTCGATCCCGATGAAACCCGCCGTATTATCGGCGTGGCGGGCAAGCTCCCCATTGCCGTTCGCGGCCCCGCATGGTAGCTGCCGCCATGCTCGAAGGCCTGCCCCCGAATGGCGCCGCGCATATGATGCGTCTTTCTTGCGAGGAGGCGGCGGCGCGCAGGATCGCAGCCGTTATTGTCGAGACTTTTGATCCGGCCACGACCGCCGCCGCGGCCTTCGAGGAGGCGCCGGACACGCGCGGTCGCAGCAAGGCTCCATGGATTGTCGAGGCCTATTTTGGCGCTCCGCCGGACGAAGCAAACGTTCGTGCCCTTGTCGCCGCCGCCGCGGGCGACGCCGCCGCCCGCGCGGCAACCTTCGGCCGCGTCGATGAGCGCGACTG
>JBATYB010000057.1:0-10789 GCA_049673825.1 Methylocella sp.
GTGTTGTTTTATCGTCTCGCCCCATATGTTGCAACGTCTGGCGACGAGCGCCGGCCCCGGTCTCGCCGCAACGGCTGGCCGCACGCTGCGGCTGACCGGCAACGCCGATTTCGCGAAATGCGCGGCCGAGACAGGGTCGGTCGCGCGCGACCTCCTTCCCGAAGATCCGTCGATCGCAGCAAAGGTCGCGAAAGCCTGGGCCGATGTCGGCGTGTCGGAGGAAGCTCCATCTATGGCACTCCTGGCCTGGCCAATATCGCCGGCGCCTATGTGATCGCGCCCCGAATGCGCGAGGTCGCTATCGCGCCCCCGCCTGCGGCCAAAAAGAAAAGGCGGGCCGCGCCGGCCGCCGCCAACGCCCCGCGTGGCATGCCCAAAAAAAGCCAAAAGCGCCGGGTCTCGCGGGCGGTGAAAGTCATCGTCGAGCGTCCGGGCGGTTTTGCCGGCATCATCCGGCGCGGCGAAAAGGATTTGTCCGCGCGATCGCCCGAGCAGCAATCGGCCTTGCAAAGGCTTTTGGACAATGCCGCGCCGCCCGCCTCGACACCCATGGGGGCGGACAGATTCACCTACATAATCGAGGTGCAAGACGAGCACGGAACCCGGAGTTTTATCTTCCCCGAAGCGCTGATGCCGGCAAGCCTCGCCGGCATCGCGACGGGGCCATGATCGTTGAGGCACCGTTAAGCACAACAATTTCTGGATGGAGTCTTCTAAAAACGTCAATCTCGCCGCTCTGGTATTACCATGTATTCAGTACGCGCTCTCGATGCGCATTTCCTTAGCCAATAGGTTATGCCAGTGCCAATACAATGTGCCATGAGCAAAATAAAATTCATCATGAGTATCAATATGTCCATGGCTCTGATGATTTGGCTGGGATCCATCATCATTATGCCTGGGGGTATTGATATGGTCTTCGCAATTGTCAAATTTAGGCTCAAAGCAAACCCAATAAAAGAAATGATTACTCCTAAAATGCTGGTGAGCATGCCCGTACCCAGAAACCAAAAGGCGGCCCTTTTTTTTGGGTTAAAATAAGAATCCGGTCTTGAAGCGACTTTTCTAGCCGCTCGCGTGTAATAGAAAGCAAACAAGACGGCAAAACACAAAAGCAAAAATCCGTAGCCTCCCCAATAAATGCCATCGCTAAACCCTGCTGGGCCGGGGCTGAATGCATGCCCCGAGGCGCTAAATGCCAATAATAGCGCGGAAACGAAGGCAAGCACGAACTGTAACCAAAATCCAAACCAGCCGAAGAGGCGTAGTTTTTTCGCTAAGGTTTGCGCGATCTTAGATACGATTAGGGATTTCGTTTCGTCCAGGACAAGCTCCTGCGACTCTGGCGTCCCAGGTGGCGGAATTGGCGCCGCAATGCCACTGGGTTTAAATATATTCATGGCACCGATACAGAGATGCACAAAAATCGATCCGGCCAATACAAAAGCCGCGACTCCATGTACCGTCTCGAAAAACCCGACTAACTCTACGTCCGCCGTACCCCAGCCGGGCATAGGGATACCCCAGAACCGTATGGGCGCCGCGCTGAAATCAGCCTGGACGTATCCACTGATAAGCATCAGGGCGAAGGAAACATATATAAACAGATATAAGGTGTAGGCTAATACCTTTCGCCATTTTGGGAATTCATTCGGGAAGGACGATGGCTTGAATACGATCCAAAAGACGGCCTGAATGGAAATCAGGATCGCGCCCGTAAGACCCAATGACATATGTAGATCTAATAGAACGCTCCGCGCAGGGGTTGTCAGCGGCATATATTTAATATACCAACCTAATCCAAGCAAAACGATGCTCATCAGAACCAATACCCAATGGATCAGGATCAAGACGAAACTGTATCGTGCGACGTTTGAGGGCATGGCAAAATTTCCTGGGCATCACGAACCGGGATGGCCGAAAAGATCGGGCTGCATGTCAAGCCGGGAAAACCGGCGCGGGGCAGATAGGAACTTAGACGCTTGCGTCGTCAACCGCCAAACTCTGGCCGGCGGGCGGCGCCAAAAATAAGGCGCGCGGACGAAGCCGGACGATCTGGGGAATGTCGATCGAGACCCGGCGCGAGCCGGTCAGGGGCGCGTCACCCGCCGCAAGGTGAGATTGATCCGTCCGCCGCCCGGCAGCAGCCCGGAGGAGCCGGCAAAAATCTTGTCCACGCCGTGGAACATCGACCGCGCGGCGCCGCCCATCACGACAACATCGCCGGAGCGCAGTTCGAGCTTTTTTGCCGGATCGCCGCGCCGCGGACCGCCGTAACGGAAACAGCAACTGTCGCCGAGCGAGATCGAGACAACCGGCGCGGCCAAATCCGCCTCGTCGCGGTCCTGGTGCAGGCCCATGCGCGCGGAAAAATCGTAGAAATTGACCAGGCAGGCCTCCGGCGGATGCGGATAGGAGGCCACCGCGCGCCAGATGTTCAGCACGGACAAAGGGATGGCGGGCCAAGCATTGCCGGTAAACGGATGCGCCGCCTGATAACGATAGCCTCCATCGCGGTCGGATACCCAGCCGAGGCAACCGCAATTGGTCATCTTGACCGAGAACGCTTTACCCGAGCGCGGCATGCGCGGCACGAACCAAGGCGCCTGCAAGACCAGTTCCGCAATCTCTCCGGCAAGCGCCCGTTGCGCCGCGTCATCAAGATAGCGCCGGACAAGGGCGAGTCCCGGCGCCAAACATTTGGCCGCCGTCGCCTCGCGTGGTTCGAGCAAATCCTCCATCAGCATGCCTCCGGACCGCGTCCCGGCGAGAAACGCCATAACGCATTTATGGATCGAGCGTCTCCTTGGTTTCAACCGTCGAATCGGGCTTTAGCCGGTAGACCAGCGGAACCCCGGTGGCGAGTTCCAATTCGGGGATGGTTTCCGGCGTCAGCCCGTCGAGGACCATCAAGAGGGCGCGCAGCGAATTGCCATGTCCAGCGACGATCACGCGCCGGCCGCCGAGCACCGCGGGGAGAATTTTCTGGCAATAATAGCGGAGAACCCTGGCCACCGTGTCCCTCAAGCTTTCGCCGCCCGGAGGCCGCACATCGTAGGAACGGCGCCAGAGGTCCACCTGTTCGTCGCCCCATCTCCTGATTGCATCGTCTTTGTTGAGGCCGCAAAGCACGCCGTAATCACGCTCGTTGAGGGCTCGATTGCGCTCGGTCTCGAGATCCGGCGTGTCGAGCTCGGCGAGAATCAACTGCAAAGTATGCCGCGCGCGGACGAGATTGGAAGTGAAGGCGCGATCGAAGGAAAGACCGTGCGCCTTGAGGATTTTCCCGGCCGCGCGCGCCTCCGCCACGCCCTTGGCGGTGAGATCTGGGTCTTCCCAACCAGTGAAAAGGTTCTTTAGGTTCCAATCGCTCTGGCCGTGGCGCACGAGCACGAGAATGCGATCCATGGCTCACCCTTGTTGGATGTTCGCGTATGGCAACGCTTGTCCCCACTTTCGGTGAGGGATTGAGTCGTGGTTCAAGGCGGCATGAGCAGCATAGCCGAAGCGACCCCGGCGGCGAAAGCCTCTCCCCGCCAGTGCCGGGAGGCGAGCGCCGGCACGAACTTGCCGTGCGCGGCGGGTCTCGTGATGTTTGATCCCCCTTCGAAATGGGGGACACCTTCGATAAGCGCCCGCGGGAGCGGGAAAGGTGTTGGATGAGGACGACTCGCCGGCAATTCACGGATGAGGTTAAGCGAGAGGCGGTGGGGCTGCGGGCGAGCAGCGGCCAAGCTTTCGATCGCAACAGGCAAGGCGACGCTTTGGATTTCCGTCGCGGCGGCGCCGTTCGCGGTGTTCGTGCTCCTGCCCGGCGCTTCACGCCGTGGCCGCGAGCGGTTCTACGCGGCGGCGGGAGCCTGCCTTGTCACACTTACGAACCTTGCTTTCGTCAACGTTGGCCTCTCTCTCGGCCACCATTTTCGGGGTCAGGCGTATCCAATCGGGAGGAAGCGGTGCATCTTAAGGCGCTGCCGAAGCCACGGTCGGATTTTTAGTAAGGATTCTTCTCACTCGACGGGTTTGCGTCAACTGGATACGCCACGCTCCTGTCACACCATGCGACGAAACCAAAATATCGGCGTTAAATCGATCAACGGGCTATTGCGCGATTGGGTTGGCAAGCCAATGTAACGCCGGCGGCCGCATTCAACTTTGCGAAAGTGTCCGGCCGCCCCATGGGACGCGCGCCGGGGGCTGTGCGCGGCGTTGAATGATTGGCAACATCGTCAGCCCAAATAGGGGGCGCGGAGGAAAGCGGCTTCGTGCAGTCCATCCGGGCGACGCGGGTTTAGAAAGTGAAATTCATGGCACGCTTTTTTTTGAAACCGTCTGCGAACTGCCTCAAAGCGCTCCTGTTCGCGTCCGCAATTTTGCTCGTTCCGGCGCGGGGACATACGGAGCCTGGTTCAGAGGCCCCATTCGTCGGATTGTCTGGGCACTGGTCGGGGGCCGGCACCGTCACTCTGGCGAATGGCGCCACCGAACGGATTCGCTGCAAGGCGGCCTATGCGGTTAATGCCACGGGCAAGGCACTTCAGCAAACTCTGCGTTGCGCGAGTAACAGCTACAGGCTGGAAATCAGCAGCAACGTCATTTCCGAAGGCGGCTCGCTGTCCGGTTCCTGGGCCGAGGCGACCCGCGGTGTGTCGGGAAATATTTCCGGCCACGCCAGGGGTGCGGAGATCGTGGCCAATGTGGCTGGCGCTGGCTTCACGGCCCGTTTCGACGTGCGGACCCACGACGACAAGCAGGCGGTCACGATTAGGCCACAAGGCGCCACCGAGGTGTCTGCCGTTTCGATCTCTTTGCGCAAAGGATAGGATCCCCGCTATCTCCCGGCCGCCCGGTGCCCGTCGCGCCGTGATGCGGCGCGAGCGGCCAGGATGCGCAGAAACGTGATCGTGGGCCGCAGGATGGTCAGATCGGCGATGAGCGCGAGCAGCATCGCCAACGCACTCAGCCAGCCGAATAGCTGCAGCATCGGCAGGTTGGAAAACACCGTGACGACGAGGCCGCACGCAAGCACCATCGAGGTCAGGATCAAGGGCGGTCCCATGAGAATGGTCGCGCGCTCCACCGCAACCCCTGGAGGGTCCTGCGGCCTGTCCTCGAGGCGCAGCCGGTTGAGGAAGTGGATGGTCGCGCTCAGTCCGAGACCCAACGAGACCGTCAGCGCCACGACGCTGGCGAACTGCAGGCCGTCGCCGAGCGCCGACAGCAGCGTGCCTGCAGCCACCACCGGGAATAGCGCCGGCATCAGGCTTGCCAGCATCACGATGAACGAGCGAAAGGCCAGGCCGACGAAGGCGGCAATGAACACGACCTCGATTGTGATCCCTCGACTCAGCTTGTCGATCATGGCGGCGCTGTTGCGCGCGGCGATCGCCGACAGACTAGTCACCGAGATCGAATATCCGGGATGCTGCGCGCGCACGGCGTTCAAGGCCGTATCGAGGCTCTTGACGATGGGCAGCAACTGGCTGGCGTCGACATCGGGGACGCGGCCGGTGACTAGCACCGCGTCCTGGTGCCCGGAGATGAAGCGCCGCACCAGGTATTTTGGCAGCGCGTCGACATATTGCTTGAGCGTAGCCACATCCGACTTGCCCATCTTTTCGACCAGCCAGCGCCGCAGCGTCTCAAGCGACCAAACGTTGCCGACTCCTGCTTGCCGTTCGAGGATCGCATGCACCTGGGCGATCGTCTGCAGTGTTTCGGGCGCATAGAGCGATGCGCCTTTCGGGAGTTGGATCATGACATTGATGGGATTGGCGCCGGTGAGCTCGGCATCGAGACGGTTGCTTGCGGCAACGGCCTGTTCACGGTCGGGCACCTGATCGGCAAGGCGGTAGCGCGGCTGAAGATGCGCATAGCCGAAGCTCAGAGCGCCAACGACAAGGACGCTGAGGAGCGTGTAGAGACGGGGTCGGCTCACCATGCGGGCCGCAACCCACCCGCAGAACCGGCGGAGCGCGTCCACGGCGGTGTCGGCCTTTCTGGCCCTGGCTGCAAAGGCCTCCTCCCTCCGCAGCAGCAAAACCCCCAACAACGGCATCAGGATCAATACCGTGAATAGCGCGATGACAGTCGCAATGAGGCCGGCCTGTCCGAATGCTTGGATCAGATCGGACTGCGAGAACCGCAGCGCCACGAACGAAATTCCCGCCGTCGTGTGCGTCAGGACGCAGGCGGGTCCGACGCAGAGGAGTGCGCTCCGCAGCGCCTGGCACTTGTTCTCGCCTGCAATCAGCCGCTCGCGCGTTGCGAACGTGAGCTGCATGCTGTCGGAAAAGCTGATGACCATGATGAGCGGCGTCATCATGTTGAGGAACATATTGAGGCGCAGACCGAGCCACCCGAATGCGCCCAGCGCGAACAGGATCGCCGTGAGCGGCGGACCGGCGGCGATGATCATGAACGAAATGCGCCGGAAGAACACGATGGCGATCAGGCATCCGGCGGCGAGGCCGGCGGCATTGTAGATCACCCGGTCGCGTTCGATCGCGTTACGGATTTCGAGCTGCATCACCGGCACGCCGGTGAGCTGGGCGCTGAGCCCCGTGCCAGCCAGATCGTCATGGACGGTTTTCTGGATATCGGCGACGACATGCCGCAACTGGCTGCTCTCGACCACGTCGTGCTCGAGCGCCAGGACCATCAGCATCAGCTTGCCGTCGTTCGACAGCAGCCTGCCGTGAATGATCTCGTTCGACATCACGCGCTGGATGAGCTGCTGGTATGCGGCACCTTGCGGCAAGCTGTCCGGAAACAGCGGGCCTGGGAGGTGGCCATTCTGCGGCGGCTCTCGCGCCGAGAAGATGGAGATGATGCCGCGTGCTCCGTCGATCAGTTGCAGGTCGGTGGCAAGGTTGCTTAGCGCCTCGATCGACGTCCTTTGCATCAGCGTCTTGCCTTCGATCACCACGAGCACATCGAACTCGCTTGACGGAAAACGTCGCGTCACCTCCTCGTATTGCTTGAATGCTGGCGTGTCCGAACGGAACAATTGGCTGAGCGAATCGTCGATCTTGAGCCTTGCGACGCCAAATCCAGCGGCAATCGCGAGCGCGACCGCGACAAGGGCGACGGCGAGGGGAAAGCGGAGAGAGACTAAGCCGATGCGCTCAATGCCGAGGGCGAGCGCGTGCCGCCTTTGTTTGACGCCAGCATCAGACGATGGCTCTGCTTGATCAGCTTTTCTGAGTCGCAAGCTTCTCTCCGAACAGCGATTCGGCGAAGGCCACCCTTAGCGCGCGTCGCGATCAAATGGAACCATTTGATCGGTAAGGACGCAGCTCAAAATCAGAGCGTCGGAGCATGCCGGAATCGAAAAAGCCGAGATTTTTTTTACGCCATGCTCTAAAGGCTCGACATGACCGTGAGTAACCAGAGGAGATGCGGCAAAGAGGGAGCAATTGCGCGGACGCCCGCTCGACAACCACCGCGGGGGGCCGCCGCAAGAACCGCCTCTTCGCACTCCTGAATCCGTCATATCGGACGGGCGCGCGCGAGAGAGAGAGCGGCTTCCTCGATCCGCGAGGATTAGCTGGCTTGATTGAAGACTGGTTCCACCGCCTGATTCATTCTCGGCTTGCCGCGGCGGCCGGCCAGTCTTAATTGTCCAGTCTTAATTGTGACGGAACGGCCCTTCCGTGCGGCGGCCGGTTCAAACGGGCCCCCGGGCGAGCGCGGCCACGCAAAAATCGAGCATGTGGTCGAGAGCCGGCTCCGGCTCCTGCTCATATTCCGCCATGAGGCGCGGATGACAGAAGCGCATGCAAGCGGTGCTGACAAGGCGTGCCGCGAGCGCCGCGTCTCCCGGATGGAACTCGCCCGCCGCCATGCCACCGGCGATGATCTGTTCAAGCATCCCGGTCATGCGCTGGTTGTGCTCGCGCATGATCGTCCAGTTTTCGGTCGTGGCGGCTTCGATCAACTCGTGCAGCTTGCGGTCGAACATGTACTGTTTGCGATGTGCCTTTTCGACGGACGCGACCAAGTTGCGCATTCTTTGGAGGGCGGTGCCGCGAGAAACGACGATTTTTCCCGCGTCGGCTTCGATCTTGCCGAGGAGGTCCATGCAGACAGCCGCGTTGATTTCGGATTTCGCCCCGAAGAAGCGATAGACATTCGCCGGAGACATGTGCAGCTCGCGCGCGATATCCGCGACCGTCGTCTTTTGGAAGCCGAGTTGCCGAAAGAGCCGCTCCGCCACTTCGACAATCAGGCGACGCGTATCCTTTCCCTTGGCTTCCTTTTCAGCGAATTCTCTTTCAAGAGGTTCTCTTTCGGTTCGCATGTCTTGACCATCCCGTCGAGCATCGGCGGGACTATGATCTTCACGCGGGCCCGGCGCTTCACCCAAATGGGTTTGGAGACGGATATACTTTTCCTTGATGTCACTTAAGCCGCGCATGATTTTCGGATCCCTGCTAACGATCAGCCGCATTATGACCCCCTTTCTTGCCGCGCGCTTCCCCCAAATGGGTAAATGGTTTTTTGATCAATTGGTTCACGAAAATCAAGTGACGGATGCGATCACAAATCTTTGAAAAATTGACGCAGAGGCGACATCGCCGCGGGTGCCGGCGGGTTTGGCCCGCGTGCTTTGATGGAGTTGAGCCATTTTTTCCTCTTAACTCACTGAATTATCATAGCGACAAAACGGTTGTCACAATATCCCGCCAATGTCCGTGGTCTACGCCACAAGAATGCAAATAAAATTAGATAAACCACAGTTGACTAACCATAGTTGTCGAAACAGCATCGCCGCCGTCGTTCTCGAGCCACCTCTAGCGCCTATGCCTAGCGTCCCCACTCCAACAAACATGGACAGACGGTCTCTCCGCCGCCACGCCACAGCGGCGCGCTCTATCCATGCTCACCGCGCACAGGCCGCGGAATCCGAAGTCGGGCTCTGGACCGGCCACGGAACAATCGCCAGCTGTGCCGACGACCCCGGGCGTAGCGCCAAGCCAAAATGATCGCCACCCGAAATTTATTGCCTGATATGCCGAAGCTTCATGAAAAGCTTTATGATTTGAAACGAGTGACAATAAAGCCCCGTCGTCCGCCTTTATTTGTTATGGGAATTTCAGGTAGGGTGCTATCCTGGCCCATGGACCAGAAAAAAATCGATGCTCCCCCACGCGGATCAGGGCTCCACCCAGGCGCGCATACCAATCGTTTGCTCGACGCCTTTGAGCCTGCTAGCCGGGCGCGGATCGACCCGCACATTCAACCGGTCGACCTCGTGCTTGGCGACGTCGTATGCGAGGCGGGCGGCTTTCTTGAATACGTCTACTTCCCGAAGGGCGCCGTTCTCTCGCTGTTGACGGTTTTAGCGAACGGCGCGGCAATCGAGACAGCGAACATTGGGAACGAAGGCGCATTTGGCCTCTTCGCGGCCATGTATAGCCGAACCTCCTTCAATCAATGCCTCGTGCAATTGCAAGGCGGCTTGGTGCGCGTTCCCATCGAAATCTTGCGAGCGGAGTTCGAGGGGAGTGACCACGTGCGCAATCTCCTGGTAAGTTATTCGGAGACGCAGCTGGCCCAGGTTCAGCAGACCGCCGCGTGCAATTCCATGCATACGATCGAACAGAGATTGTGCCGGTGGCTCCTCATGATGCATGATCGCGCCGAAACCGAGGAGCTGTCATACACGCACGAATTTTTGGCTCACATGTTGGGTGCCGACCGGAAATCGGTGACGCTTGCCGCGCAAGCGATGCAGGCCGACGGTCTCATTGGCTACCGGCGGGGGAAGATCCAAATTATCGATCGTCCCGGCCTGGAAAAGACAGCGTGTGAATGCTACGCCATGGTACAGGAGCGGTTCGACGAATTTTTGACGCCTCCTGCGAGTGCGGTTCAAGGCAATACGAAAGGGCGGATAAAGCCCCGCTGACCGGCGCTCGAAAACGAGGTCAATCAGACCTCGTTCAAGGCAAGGACGGCGAAATCCGCGTCGCCCCAAATCGAGGAAGCCGGCGACAAGGATCCCCTCGATGGGCAAGGGGCTGCTGCCTCAACTGTTGAACGAGAACATCCGGACGGTCGCGGCCGCCTGCCGCCCGGCGGCGACGCTCACTTTCCCTTGCGCGCGCACCGCGGCCAGCGCCTCGGCGACGCGCGGGCCACAGTGATGAAGGTCGAGATCCGCCTCCGGCTCGCTGTTCGATAGCGCATCATTCACGGCGGCGATTTCGGATGGCGCGCCGCCGGCGTCCAGGGCCAGCATGAAGGCGAGCGCGCCTTGATGATTCGGGCCTGCCGACCGGGTGAGGCGGTAGAGGTTGACGAAGCGCTTCAGGGCGCGGGCCGAGCTGCCCGCGAGCGGCGCCAAATCGGCGAGAAGTTGGGTTTCGGCGGCGGACACCGGCTGGTCGAGTGCCGGGAGCGCCGATGTCTCCGCGGTGCGAGCCCGCGGCTCCGGGGTGCCCTGACCGCCGAGAATCGCATGGACCAGAATCGCATAATTGGCGCGCGACGCGATCTCGCCGATCTGAAACGGCACTTGGATCCATTTGTCGAGGCTCGGCGCGGTCTCGCCTGCCGCGCCGGCGAGCCGTGCCGGATCGGCCGCGATCAACATGACAAACCCTTGGTTGAACAAGGACCGCGCATAAACAAGAATTTCACGCCCGCGGGAAGCAGGCACGGCATCAAGATGATCGAGTGCGACAACGATGCGCCCTGGCGCCCCGCCGCTCTTCCCGGGGCTCGTTTCGCGAGGCCTTGCGATCATGGCGCCGGCGGCCGCCGCGAAGGCTTGCGCTTGCTG
>JBATYB010000058.1:0-2504 GCA_049673825.1 Methylocella sp.
CGGTGAAAGGCGGCCACTACGCCGCCTTCGTGGCCGCGGAAGGCGAACCGGCCGACATCCTTGCCAAGGCGCTGGGTTTCTCCATCAAGGCCGTGACCATCGCGGGCGAGCGCGAGCTCAAGGAGCAAGACATCCTCGCCGTCGCCGGGATAGGTCCGCGCAATTCGCTTCCGTTTCTCGATGTGGCGAAAATAAGGGACAGGTTGAAGCAGCTTCCGCTCGTCAAGGAAGCGGCGGTCACCAAGCTCTACCCGGACCGGCTCCTGATCGAGATCGAGGAGCGCCAGCCTTTCGCCCTGTGGCAATGCGACGGGCAAGTGCAAATCGTGGCCGCCGACGGCGTTCCCCTCGCCGCCATGCGCGACCTGCGCTTCATTCATCTGCCGCTCGTCGTGGGCGCGGGGGCCAACGAGAAACTCGGCCAATATTTGGCGCTTCTCGAAACGGCGGGAGATTTGCGCGAGCGGATTGTGGCGGGCATGCTCGTCGCGGGACGCCGCTGGACGTTGAAAACGGCAACCGGAATTGACGTTCTCTTGCCGGAAACGGAGCCCGACGCGGCGCTGGCAAGGCTCGTTGACCTTCAGCGAACCTCGCATGTGCTCGACAAGGACATCCTATCGCTCGACTTTCGTCAACCCGGCCGGGTCGTTGCGCGTCTCGCCGAGGAAGCGGCTGCCGAACGCGCCGCGATGCTCCCGAGCAAGACCAAGGCGAAAGGCGGCCGGACGTGAATTCGACGGTATTGCCGCCGCGCTTGCCTTCCTTGCCGGCCCGCAAAAGCGCGGTCCTTTCCGTGCTCGACATCGGAACCTCGAAAATCGTCTGTCTTATCGCGCGGCTGAACCCAAGCGATCCTTCCGAGCCGCTGCGCGGGCGCACCCATCGTTGCCGCATTCTTGGCATCGGACATCAACGCTCGCGCGGGATCAAGGGCGGCGCCGTCGTCGATATGGACGCGGCGGAAGGGGCCATCCGTTTCGCCGTCGACGCGGCGGAGCGCATGGCTGGGGTGCAGGTCGAAAGCGTGATCGTGAGCGCATCCGGCGGCAGGCTTTCCTCGCGGCTCTACGATGCCAAGGTCGCGATCGCCGGGCGAGCCGTTACGCAAGCCGATGTCCACCGCGTGCTGGAGGCTTGCACGACGCGCGGCGGACACGAGGCCAGGGCGGTGCTGCACGCCCTGCCAATCGGCTTTGCATTGGGCGAAACGCGTCACATTCAAGATCCGAGGGGGATGGTCGGCGATGAGCTCGGCGCGGATATGCACGTGCTGAGCTGCGACGCCACCGCCGCGCGCAACCTGATGCTCACGGTCGAGCGCTGCCACCTGACGGTCGACGCGATGGTCGCCACGCCTTACGCGGCGGGTCTTGCGGCCTTGGCCGACGACGAAGCCGAGCTCGGCGCCGCCTTGATCGACATGGGCGCGGGGACAACGTCCGTGAGCGTCTTTTCCGGCGGCCATCTTACCCATGTCGACGCGTTCGCCGTCGGCGGCCACCATGTCACGATGGATGTCGCGCGCGGCCTCGGGATCACGCTCGCCGATGCCGAACGGTTGAAGACGCTTTATGGCGGCTGTCTCACCTCGGCTTCCGATGAAAGCGAGACGATCGCGGTGGTTCAGGCGGGCGAGGAGGGCGAGCGTCCGTCGCATTTGCCGAAGGCGCAGCTCATCTCCATAATCAAGCCTCGGGTGGAGGAAATCCTCGAGCTCGTGCGCGATCGGCTCAAGAACGCGGGCCTTCCCGCGCATGCGGGGCGAAGACTCGTTCTCACCGGTGGTGCCTGCCAGCTCACCGGCCTGCAGGCGGCGGTGAAGCGGATCGTCTCCGGGCAGGTGCGGACGGGCCGGCCGCTCGGCATAAAGGGGCTGCCCGAATCCGCGAAAAGCCCGGCTTTTGCCGCGGCTGTCGGGCTTCTGATCTACCCGCAAGTGAGCGGCATCGAGCATTTCCGCCCTTCACGGCGCGGCGCCGCTCCGGAGTCGGAAGCGAACGGATACATCGGGCGGGTCGGGCGATGGCTCAAGAATAGTTTCTAGCGGTGCGTGCGGCGAGTGTAAGCGCGGCGATTCAGACGATATTGCCGCGAACAACGTGACTGAAAACCCGAGCGTCCTTGACCGGCGCTCCAACGTCGAGAGGCCAGACGATGACGATCAATCTTAAAGCTCCCGAGCTCCGGGAACTCAAGCCACATATCATGGTCGCCGGCATCGGCGGCGCGGGCGGCAATGCCGTAAACAATATGATTGTCTCGGGCCTGATCGGGGTCGAGTTCATCGTCGCCAATACCGACGCGCAAGCGCTGACCTCGTCGAAGGCCGAGAGGATTATCCAAATGGGCCTTCAGGTCACCGAAGGTCTCGGCGCCGGATCGCAGCCCGAGGTCGGCCGGGCCGCGGCGGAGGAAGCGATCGAGGAAATCCGCGATCACCTTTCCGGAGCGCATATGGTCTTCGTCACCGCCGGCATGGGCGGCGGAACCGGCACCGGTGC
>JBATYB010000059.1:0-7137 GCA_049673825.1 Methylocella sp.
GATGAACCGTTGCGGCTAGCCCTGACGCGGCTCGGCGCGCGTGTTCTCGCCGGGCCTTAAACAAGATGCGTTGGCAAGCCAACGCTAAGCGGCCAGTTTCCGGAGACGATGCCATCAGGCGGGAGGCGCGCGTCGCTAAACTTGCCATAACAATAATTGTCTTGCCTTCCTGCCGGGCAATAAGGCAAATCTGCGCTCAGTTGCCGATGGAGCATAAATTCATGCGTTCGCCCAAAATTCGTCAGGCTACCTTAAGGAGTCGTCGCGGTGTATTCGAGATGGCGGCCGCCGCTGGTCTGACAATCGCCGGTTTTTTCGCGGTGCTCGGCGTCCCCGCGGCCCCGGTTCTCGCGCAAGGCGCGGCTGTGCCGTTGGATGAGCTGATGGCCGGCGAGGCTCTGCCGGACGTTGCGCTTGGCGAGCGCGATGCGCCGGTCACGATTGTCGAATATGCTTCGATGACCTGCGGGCATTGCGCGGGCTTTTACGCCACCACGTTTCCGGAATTAAAAAGCAAATATATCGACCCCGGCAAGGTCCGTTTCATTTTGCGCGAATTCCCCCTCGACCCTTTGGCAGCCGCCGGTTTCATGTTGGCACGCTGCGCCGGCGACGACGAGCGAAATGCAATCGTCGATCTCCTGTTCGCCCAACAAAAGAACTGGGCCTTTACGGACAAGCCTCTCGAAGCCTTGGCCGCTCTCCTAAAGCAAACCGGGATGAGCCAAAAGACGTTCGACGCTTGCCTCCGGAATGATGACCTCCGGGACAAGGTCTACAAGGTGCATGACCGCGCGGCAGAAAAATTCGGCGTCACCGCCACGCCGACGTTTTTCATCAACGGCAAGAAGGAGACGGGCGAGATGACGTCAGACGCACTCGCAAAATTGCTCGCCCCCTTGCTGAAAGGCTAACCGGTCCATCGGGTCCGCTGGGCCAGTGCGACAGCCGTGACGCAACGAAGGTAACTGAGCCGCCGGAAGCTCAAAACATATCGAGCGAAACGCGCGCCTCGTCCGACATGCGTCCCTGGTCCCACGGCGGATCGAAAACCACCGTAACGTTGACGCCGAGAACCCCCGGCACCGCGCCGACCGCTGTCTCGATCGACCGGGTGAGTTCGGCCGCCACCGGGCAGCCCGGCGCGGTCAAGGTCATCTCGATCTTGATCAGGCGATCGTCGCCGATGTCCACTTTGTAGATCAGTCCAATCTCGTAGATATCGCAGGGGATTTCAGGATCGAACACGGTCTTCAGCGCGGCAACGACGTCGCTTGTATAACGCGCGCGCTCCTCTTCCGGCACGGATCCGTCGAACAGCCATTGCGGCTCGTTCGGCATGAATTCGGGGCCTTCAACGGCTTCCCGGCATTCGCTGGTTTGTGCTTCGGCCATGTCTGGCTCCTCGTTTCTCAAGCAAATAGGCCTTCGGCCTTGAGCAAGGCTCCGGCGAGCTTGTCGACTTCCTCGAAGGTGTTATAGAGCGCGAAGGAAGCGCGGCAGGTCGATGTCACGCCGAAGCGCGACAGAAGCGGCTGGGCGCAATGCGTTCCGGCACGTACCGCGACCCCGCATCGATCGAGCACGGCGGCGACATCATGCGCATGGGCGCCGTCCATGTTGAAGGATATGATGGCGCCCTTGCCTTTCGCTTGGCCGAAGACCCGCAGCGAGTTGATCCGCGACAAGCGCTCATGCGCATAATCGCGCAAGCTCAGCTCATGCGCATGAATGCGCTCGCGGCCGATCCTTCGCACATAGTTCACGGCGGCGCCGAGCCCGATCGCCTGCACGATCGGCGGGGTGCCGGCTTCGAAACGATGCGGCGGCTCGTTATAGGTCACGCGATCCTTGGTGACTTCGTCGATCATCTCGCCGCCGCCGAGGAAGGGTGGCAATTTCTCCAGCCATTCCTTCTTGCCGTAGAGCGCGCCGATGCCGGTCGGTCCGTAGAGCTTATGGCCGGTTAGGCAATAAAAATCGACATCCAGGTCGACAACATCGACGTCGAGATGGACCGCGCCTTGCGAGCCATCGATCAATACGGGTATCCCGCGCCCGTGCGCGATTCTGACGATCTCCTTGACCGGAGTTACCGTGCCAAGCACGTTCGACAGATGGGTCAGGGCGACGATCTTGGTCTTCGCCGTCAATGCCTGCTCGAACGCATCGAGCAGGAAATTTCCTTCGTCGTCGATGTCCACCCATTTCAGGACGGCGCCCCTGCGCTCGCGCAAAAAATGCCAGGGCACGATGTTTGCGTGGTGTTCCATGATCGAAAGGACGATCTCGTCGCCTTCCTTGATGAAGGCCTCGCCGAAAGAGGCTGCGACCAGATTGATTGCCTCGGTCGCCGATTTCGTGAAGACGATCTCGCTGGCGGACCCGGCGTTGAGGAAAGCGCGCAGGCCTTCACGCGCGGCCTCATAGGCATCGGTCGCGGCGTTGGCAAGATAATGCAGGCCGCGATGAACGTTGGCATATTCATGATAGGTCGCGTGGAGCATCCGCTCGACGACTTGCCTAGGCTTTTGCGCCGAAGCGGCGTTGTCGAGATAGACGAGCGGCTGGCCATAGACCTTGGTCGCAAGGATCGGAAAATCCTCGCGGAGAGAAGCAATCTCGAGCGGCGCGTCCACGCCGATATGCTTGTTCATTCGTCGCTCCAAATTGGCGCCCCCCAAGGCCACGCTGCCTAGGCGATCGCGCCGTGGGAAATCGGCGCCGCCGTGGATCTTTGCCGCGCGACAAGCCAAGCGCTCACCTCGCGGCGATAGGCCTCGATCAACCCTTCATGCCCGATCCCGTCGACCAATTCCCCCGCGAAGGCTTCCAACAAAAGCGCCTCGGCTTGCGCGAAAGGCAATCCTCTGGTCTGAAGATAAAACAACTGGTCGAGGTCCAAGCCGCCGCATGTCGCGCCGTGCCCGCAGGCAACGTCGTCGGCAAAAATTTCAAGCTCCGGCTTGTTGTTCATCGCGGCCAAATCGGACAAAAGCATTGCCTTGCAAAGCATCTTGCCATCGGTCTTTTGCGCCCCCGGCGCGACACGGATCTTGCCCTGGAATACGCCGGTTGCTTCCTCGTCGAGAATATATTTGAAGGTTTCGCGGCTCACGCAACCTGGCGCCACGTGCTCGACGAGCAAGGTCGTGTCGGCATGTTCGCGGCCGCCGAGAAGCGACACGCCGCTGAGCGAGGTTTCCGACTCCGCGCCCTCGAACCGGACAAACATCTGCCGCCGCACAAGGCCGATGCCGGCGACGAGCGCGAAACTGTCGAACGTCGCCCTGGCGCCGATCCGCACCATTACGCTCTCGAGCCGCATACCGCCCGGAGCGGTTCCCGTCGCCATCGCCGTATGAGCGAGCTTCGCCCCATCGTCGAGGGAGACAATAAGACAGGCGTTGGCTTGTGCCGCGCGGGCCGTCCCGGCACGATTTGCAGTATGGCATGATTCGGCGAGGCGGAGGGATGCGCCAGCCCCGATCATCAGAGCCGAGCGGGAGAAATGTGCGGCCGGTGTAGGAGAGGCCGCGGCATGAACGAGGTTGATAGGCTCGGCGATCACGGTCCCGGGCGCCACCTCGATCACCACGCCGTCCTGCATCAAAGCCGCGTTCAAGGAAACGATGGAATCCTGCGCGGCAAGATCTTGCGAAGACAACAGCGCGATCAAATCGGACCGTCCTTCGGTCAACACCGAGGCGAGCGAGCGTATCTTTAGTCCTTCCGGCAGCGCGCCGGATAATTCCGGCACGAAGAAGCCATCGACCAAAACCAGACGTCGAGCCGGCGCGCCGGTGGTGGCGAATTCCTTGCGCAGCGCGTCGATTGTTGCGGCGCCTGGGCACGCGGCAAGCGGCAAGGCATCGCGCATGAGCGTGCGCAGGTCGGTATAATGCCATGTCTCGATGCGCCGGTGCGGCAGCCCCGATGCACTGAAAGCTTTGAACGAAGCTTCCCGCCATTTGGCCACGTCCGTGCCGCCGGGCAACCCGGCCTTGGAAGCGTCGAAGGCGCGGGCGAGGGAGATCTCGGCAGGTGTTCTCGCCGGTAGGATGTCAGCGTTCATTGCCATTTTCTTCTATGCGACGGCCGGTTCGGCGACATAATCGCGGTATCCGCTTTTTTCCAGCTCGACCGCCAATTCCTTGCCGCCGCTGCGGACGATTCGACCCTGCGCCATCACATGCACGGTATCCGGCACCACGTGGTCGAGAACACGCTGGTAATGGGTAATGATGAGGAAACCGCGGCTCGGCGATCGCAGCGCATTGACGCCATCGGCGACCACCCGCAAGGCGTCGATGTCGAGGCCCGAATCGGTTTCATCGAGAATGGCGAATGCAGGCTCCAGAAGCGCCATCTGGAGAATCTCCATTCGCTTCTTCTCGCCGCCGGAAAAGCCGGCGTTGAGCGCGCGCTTGAGCATGTCCTGGTTGATCTTGAGCTTGCCGGCGGATGCCTTGACCCGTTTCATGAAATCCGGGGTCGAAAGGTCTTGTTGGCCGCGCTGCTTGCGTTGGGCGTTCAAAGCCGCCTTGAGAAAGGTCAAGGTCGTGACGCCGGGAATTTCGACTGGATATTGGAACGCGAGGAAAAGCCCCTTCGCGGCGCGGACATCCGGCTCGAGATTTAAGATGCTCTCGCCGTTCAGCAAGACGTCGCCTGTTTCGGCAATGTAGTCCTTGCGACCTGCGATGACATGGGACAAGGTCGACTTGCCGCTCCCGTTCGGCCCCATGAGCGCGGCAACCTCGCCGTCCCGGACAGTGAGATCGAGGTCATCCAGGATCTTGCGCCCCCCGACGGAAACATTGAGGTTTTTTACTTCGAGCACGATTTTTCCTCGCCTAAATATCAGCGGGCTTGAGCATTTGAGCGCCGGTTGCCCGCTCGAATTTTCGCTTCTCCGGTCGCGAAAATTCTTGGCTCCGCTCCGCGTGATTTTCGGGAGGAACCCGATGCCCACGGGAACCGCCCGCCGGATCGCCGGGGAGCGGCGTCAGCCGACGCTCCCTTCGAGCGAAATCGCGATCAATTTCTGCGCTTCCACCGCGAATTCCATCGGCAGCTGCTGCAACACATCGCGCACGAAGCCGTTGACGATCAAAGCCGTCGCCTCCTCGCCCGAAAGCCCGCGCTGCATGCAATAAAACAGCTGATCCTCGGAGATTTTCGAGGTCGTCGCTTCGTGCTCGAATTGCGCGCTGGGAGTCTTCGATTCGATATAGGGCACCGTATGGGCGCCGCAGGAATTGCCGATGAGCAGCGAATCGCAGTTGGTGAAATTGCGGGCGCCGGTGGCTTTCCGGTGCGCCGAAATCTGACCGCGATAGGTATTTTGCGATCTGCCCGCGGAAATTCCCTTCGATAAGACCCGGCTCGTCGTGTTCTTGCCGAGATGGATCATCTTGGTGCCGGAATCGACTTGCTGGCGGCCGTTGGAAATCGCGATCGAATAGAATTCGCCGCGCGAATTGTCGCCGCGCAGAATGCAGGACGGATATTTCCAGGTTATCGCCGATCCGGTTTCAACCTGAGTCCAGGAGATCTTGGAATTCGCGCCCCGGCAATCGCCGCGCTTGGTGACGAAATTATAGATCCCGCCCCGGCCGTCCGCGTCGCCTGGATACCAGTTCTGCACCGTCGAATATTTGATCTCGGCATCGTCAAGCGCGATCAGCTCGACGACCGCGGCATGCAGTTGATTTTCGTCGCGCTTGGGCGCCGTGCAGCCCTCGAGATAGGAAACGTAGCTGCCCTTGTCGGCGATGATCAGCGTGCGTTCGAACTGGCCTGTGTTTTGTTCGTTGATCCTGAAATAAGTCGAGAGTTCCATCGGGCAGCGAACGCCCGGTGGAACGTAGACGAAGGACCCGTCGGAAAATACCGCGCTATTCAGCGTCGCGTAGAAATTGTCGGTCGTGGGCACCACCGAACCGAGATATTTCCGGACGAGGTCCGGATTTGTATGCACGGCTTCCGAGATCGGGCAGAAAATCACCCCGGCCCTGGCCAGTTCCTCCTTGAAGGTGGTGACGACCGAGACCGAGTCGAACACCGCATCGACCGCAATTCTGCGGTCCGGGCCGATGCCGGCAAGCGCCTCCTGCTCGCGCAACGGAATTCCGAGCTTTGCGTAAACCTTCAGGAGCTCCGGATCGACTTCGTCGAGCGATTTCGGGCCGGCGGCGGTCTTGGGCGCGGAATAATAGTAAAGATCCTGATAATCGATCTTCGGAAAGTCCACCCTGGCCCAGCGCGGCTCTTGCATTGTCAGCCAGCGCCGGTAGGCGCCGAGCCGCCATTCGGTCAGCCAGGCGGGCTCGCCCTTTTTCGCCGAAATGAACCGGACAATGTCTTCATTGAGACCCTTCGGGGCTTTGTCGGATTCGATATCGGAGAAAAAACCATACTTATATTCGCTGACGTCGATCGCCTTCACGCGATCGACGGTCGCTTGGACCGCAGGCATGCCATTCTCCTCACCTTGGCGGTTTCAAGGACCGCTGGTTCAGACGTCGTAGAGTACCTCATAAAGGAGCGGGAGGGAACCCGATAAAGTGCGGGCAAGAAACCCGGCCGGTATTCGGCGGGAAACAGCCCGGTTGTTCATGCGGCGGATTTGTCCCGCCGCGCTCTGATTCTCCTGACCGTCCTTTCAAGAGCCTCGACGAGCGAAATGCAATCTTCCCGCCGCGAATTCCACCCGAGACTGACCCTGATTGCGCCTCCCGCCAGGTCCGGCTCCACGCCCATCGCGCGCAAGACGTGCGAAGGTTTCACCTTTCCCGACGAACAGGCCGAACCCGACGATACCGCAATACCCTCCATATCCAAACCTATCAGCAACACGTGCGCGTCGATGCGGGGCAGGGCGAAGCAGGACGTATTCGGCAATCGTTCCGCCCCGGCGCCGAAAAACACCGCGCCGGGCGCGACGCGCGAAATGTCTGTCTCCAGCTCGTCCCGCCAGACGGAAAGGGCCGCGGCTTCCTCCCGCAGCCGGACGTTCGCGGCGCACAGTGCGGCGGCCATTCCGGCAATGCCGGCCACGTTCTCGGTTCCGGCGCGCAGCCCCCGCTCCTGCCCGCCGCCGCGCAGGAGCGTTTCTCTTATGTGGTAAGAGTC